>JBIODO010000190.1:0-8070 GCA_044445225.1 Burkholderiales bacterium | reverse complement strand
TGGTGGCCGACAACGACTCGATGTACAACACGCCGCCCACTTACGCGATCTACATCGCCGGGCTGGTGCTCAAGTGGATCGACACGCAGGGCGGCGTGACGGCAATGGAGGCGCACAACCGCAAGAAGGCGGCTGTGCTGTACGACTACCTCGACAGCACGGGCTTCTACAAATGTCCGGTGGCGCGCGAGGACCGCTCGCTGATGAACGTGCCGTTCCGCCTGCCCGACGAGAAGCTCGACGAGCCGTTTCTCAAAGGCGCACTGGCGCGCGGCCTGGTGCAGCTCAAAGGCCACCGCTCAGTCGGTGGCATGCGCGCGTCGATCTACAACGCGATGCCGATCGAGGGTGTGCGCGCGCTGGTGGTGTACATGAAGGAGTTCGAGGCATCGCATGGCTGAGCTGCCGATCCTGGTGATGAACCAGATCTCCGCCAGCGGCCTGTCGCGGCTGCCGGCCGATCGCTATCGCGTCGGCAAGGACGTCGCCGACCCGGTGGCGATCCTGGTGCGCTCGGCCGACCTGCACAAGGCGACCATCGCGCCCAGCGTGCGTGCGATCGCGCGCGCCGGCGCCGGCACCAACAACATCCCGGTCGATGCCATGAGCGCGCGCGGCGTGCCGGTGTTCAACGCGCCCGGCGCCAACGCCAACGCGGTGAAGGAATTGGTGCTGGCCGGCATGCTGATGGCGGCGCGTCAGATCGCACCGGCGCTGCGCTTCGTCGACGCGCTCGATGCCAAGGCGGCTGAACTCGACGCCCGCGTCGAAGATGGGAAGAAGGCGTTCGCCGGCATCGAGCTGGCCGGCCGCACGCTGGGGGTGATCGGCCTGGGCAAGATCGGCTGCCTGGTGGCCGACGCGGCCATCAAGCTCGGCATGCAGGTGCTCGGCCACGACCCCGACATCACGGTGGACGCGGCATGGAGCCTGCCCTCGCAGGTCAAGCGCGCCGCGAGTGTCAACGAGGTGCTGAAGGCGGCTCACTTCGTGACGCTGCACGTGCCGCTGGTGGCTGCCACGCGCAACCTCGTCAACGAGTCGAACATCGGGCTGCTGCGCCCCGACGCGGTGCTGCTCAACTTCTCGCGCGACGGGGTGGTCGCCGAGAGCCCGGTGCGCGATGCACTCGCCGCCAAGCGGCTGGCCGCGTACGTGACTGACTTTCCCAGCGCGGTGCTGCTGCACCAGGCCGGTGTCATCGCGTTGCCACATTTGGGAGCCAGCACGCGCGAAGCCGAAGAAAACTGCGCCGTGATGGTGGTCGACCAGCTGCGCGACTACCTCGAACACGGCAACGTGGCCAACGCAGTCAATTTTCCCAGCGTGTCGATGGCCCGCGAGTCTGCGTTTCGGCTCGCAATCGCCAATGCCAACGTACCCAACATGGTGGGCCAGATCTCCACTGCAATGGCGCATGCGGGGCTGAACATCCACAACATGGTCAACAAGTCGCGCGGCGAGATGGCCTACACGCTGGTCGACGTCGACAGCGCCGTCACCGATTCGGTGCTGGCCGATATCGCGCGCATCGAGGGCGTGCTCGCCGTGCGTTACCTGCCGGTCCAGGCTGGCTAGACCCGGCCACGTCGCTCGCGCCCCAAGGCGCGCGGCGTCGACTGAAATCCCGCGCTGGCGCAGGGCCCACCAACCCTGACAGAATGACTGGTTCACGCCAGGAGGCAGGACCGACATGACCACCGCCAGCCCGCTCGCCAGCACGCACAAGAGTTTTCGCATCGGTTCCAGCGCGCAGGGCCGCTTGTGTTCGTTGCCCGAGCTGGCCCGCCTGTACCCCAACGTCGGCAATCTGCCGGTGTCGCTGCGCATCGTGCTGGAGTCGGTGCTGCGCAACTGCGACGGCAAGAAAGTCACCGAAGAACACGTGCGCCAGCTCGCCAACTGGCAGCCCAACGCCGAACGCGTCGACGAGATTCCGTTCGTGGTGGCGCGCGTGGTGCTGCAGGATTTCACCGGCGTGCCGCTGCTGGCCGATCTGGCCGCGATGCGCAACGCCGCCGCGCAGGCCGGGCGCGACCCCAAGATGATCGAGCCGCTGGTGCCGGTGGACTTGGTGGTCGACCACTCGGTGATGGTCGATCACTACGGCACCAAGGACGCGCTCGACTTGAACATGAAGCTCGAGTTCCAGCGCAACCGCGAGCGCTACGAGTTCATGAAGTGGGGCATGCAGGCGTTCGACACCTTCGGCGTGGTGCCGCCGGGCTTCGGCATCGTGCATCAGGTCAACCTCGAGTACCTGGCGCGCGGCGTGCACAAGACGCGCGACGGTGTGTACTACCCTGACTCGCTGGTGGGCACCGACAGCCACACCACGATGATCAATGGCATCGGCGTGGTCGCCTGGGGCGTCGGCGGCATCGAGGCCGAGGCCGGAATGCTCGGCCAGCCGGTGTACTTTCTGACGCCCGACGTGGTGGGCTTCGAGTTCACCGGGCGCCTGCGCGAGGGCGTGACCGCCACCGACCTGGTGCTCACCGTCACCGAGCTGCTACGCAAGCACAAGGTGGTGGGCAAGTTCGTCGAATTCTTCGGCGCCGGCACCGAGAGCCTGGCGGTGCCCGATCGCGCGACCATCGCCAACATGGCGCCCGAGTACGGCGCGACGATGGGCTTCTTCCCGGTCGATGCGCGCACCGTCGAGTACTTCAAGGGCACCGGCCGCACCGCCGACGAGATCGCCGCGTTCGAGGCGTACTTCAAGGCGCAGGGGCTGTTCGGCATCCCGCGCGCCGGCGACATCCATTACAGCAGCGTCGTCACGCTCGACCTCACCACCGTGGCGCCGAGCCTGGCGGGCCCGAAGCGGCCGCAAGACCGCATCGAGATCACGCATCTGAGCAAGCAGTTCAAGTCGCTGTTCAGCAAGCCGGTGTCCGACAACGGCTTCAACCAGAGCGCCGACAGACTCACGCGCACGTTCACCGCGCCCAACGGCCGCAGCCTGCGCAACGGCGACGTGCTGATCGCCGCGATCACCAGTTGCACCAACACCAGCAACCCGGGCGTGCTGCTGGCCGCGGGCTTGCTCGCCAAGAAAGCCGTGCAGGCCGGCCTGAAGGTGCCGCCTTACGTGAAGACCTCGCTGGCGCCGGGCTCGCGCATCGTCACCGAGTACCTCACCAAGGCCGGCCTGCTGCCCTACCTCGAGCAGCTCGGCTTCGCAGTGGCCGCCTACGGCTGCACCACCTGCATCGGCAACGCCGGCGACCTGGCGCCCGAGTTCAACAAGCTGATCACCGACAACGACCTCATCTGCGCCGCGGTGCTGTCGGGCAACCGCAATTTCGAGGCGCGCATCCACCCGAATCTGAAGGCCAACTTCCTGGCCAGCCCGCCGCTGGTGGTGGCCTACGCGATCGCCGGCACCGTGCTGCGCGACCTGATGACCGAGCCGGTGGGCCAAGGCACCAACGGCCGCAACGTCTTCCTCGGCGATATCTGGCCGACCAGCGACGAAGTGCACGCGCTGCTCAAGCATGCGATGAACCCGAAGGCCTTCCAGGCCAACTACGGCAAGGTCAAGAGCGAGCCGGGCGAGCTGTGGGGCAAGATCAAGGGCGTGTCGGG
The DNA here is from genome assembly GCA_044445225.1 of Burkholderiales bacterium. GTDB lineage: Bacteria > Pseudomonadota > Gammaproteobacteria > Burkholderiales > Burkholderiaceae_C > JAEUPI01. The sequence continues at coordinate 4,479 of JBIODO010000190.1, read as the reverse complement.
CCAGGTGTACGACTGGCCGGCCAGCACCTACATCGCCCGGCCACCGTTCTTCGACGGCTTCACGATGCAGCCGCCGGTGCGCGCCGCGGGCAGCGAGCCCGGCGTCAAGGGCGCGCGCATCATCGCGCTGTTCGGCGACTCGATCACCACCGACCACATCTCGCCGGCGGGCTCGATCAAGGACACGTCGCCGGCCGGCAAGTACCTGCTGTCGCAAGGCGTGCTGAAGCCCGACTTCAACAGCTACGGCTCGCGCCGTGGCCACCACGAGCTGATGATGCGCGGCACCTTCGCCAACGTGCGCATCAAGAACCTGATGCTGCCGCTGGGCGCTGACGGCTCGCGCGAGGAAGGTGGCGTCACCTTGTTCCAACCGTCGGGCGAGAAGATGTTCATCTACGACGCGGCGATGCGCTACGTCGCCGAAGACACGCCCACCGTGATCTTCGCTGGCGAGGAATACGGCACCGGCTCGTCGCGCGACTGGGCGGCCAAGGGCACGCAACTGCTGGGCATCAAGGCGGTGGTGGCCAAGAGCTTCGAGCGCATTCACCGCAGCAACCTGGTGGGCATGGGCGTGCTGCCGCTGCAGTTCAAGCCCGGTCACTCGATCGACAGCCTCGCGCTGCGTGGCGACGAAGTGATCGACATCGAACTCGGCGCGCAGATCAAGCCGCAGAGCGACGCCAAGCTGGTGATCACCGGCAGCGACGGCCGTCGCCGCGAGGTGCCGCTGACGCTGCGCATCGACACGCCGATCGAGGTCGACTACTACCAGCACGGCGGCATCCTGCCTTTTGTGCTCAGGCAGCTGTTGGCAGCCTGAAGCCCGCCCGGATCTCCAGGTTTTCGCGGCGGCGACCGCCAACGGTCGCCGCTTTTTCTTGTGCGTGCGGATGCACACTGTGTGCGAACCCACAGGAGGCACCCGATGAACGAACAAGCCGCCGTGCGCTGCGCAATCGATGGCCCGGTGATGACGGTGACGTTGTCACGCCCCGCCCAGCGCAACGCCGTCGATGGCCCCACCGCCGCATTGCTGCGCGAGGCGTTCGAATCCTTTGAGCGCGACGACAACCTGCGGGTGGCCGTGCTCACCGGCGACGGCGGCCAGTTCTGCAGCGGTGCCGATTTGAGCGCGCTCGGCGACCCGTCGCGCACCAACGCGATCGAACCCAGCGGCACCGCCGCCGGTCCGATGGGGCCCACGCGCATGCACTTCGGCAAGCCGGTGATCGCCGCCATCGAAGGCTACGCGGTGGCCGGCGGCCTGGAGCTGGCGCTGATGTGCGACTTGCGGGTTGCCGCGCGCAGCGCGGTGTTCGGCGTGTTCTGCCGCCGCTGGGGCGTGCCGCTGATCGACGGCGGCACGGTGCGCCTGCCGCGGCTCATTGGCATGGGCCGCGCGCTCGATTTGATCCTCACCGGCCGCGCGGTCATCGCCGACGAAGCGCTGCAGATGGGCCTGGCCAATCGCGTTGTGGAGCCTGGATGCGCGCTGGCCGAAGCGCAGGCCCTGGCCGCGCAGATCGCTGCGTTCCCGCAGCGTTGCATGCGCGCCGATCGCGCATCGGCCTTTGCGCAATGGGACCTGCCGCTGTCGGAAGCGCTGCGCAACGAAGGCGCGGGCGGCTATGCGGTGGTGTTCGAAGATGGTGTGGCCGGTGCCGCGCGCTTCGCCGCCGGCGCCGGGCGCCACGGCCGATAGACTTGGCCCGATGCAAGAGCCTGCCGCACGGGAGTCGATCGACGGCTTCACGCTGGCCGACCCGCCGATCGGTTTCATCGACGATCCCTACCCGGTCTACGCTGCGTTGCGCAGGCACGATCCGGTGCACGCAATCGGCGATCAGCAGTGGCTGCTGACACGCTACGACGACGTGTCGCTGCTGTACCGCAGTGCGGCCGCGAGCTCCGACAAGCAACGCGAGTTCGCGCCCAAGTTCGGCACCGGCACGCCGCTGTACGAGCACCACACCACGAGCCTGGTGTTCAGCGACCCGCCGCTGCACACGCGCGTGCGCCGCCTGCTGATGGGCGCGCTGAACCAGCGCGCCATCACGCGCATGGAGCCCGGCGTGATCGCTCTGGTCGATGACCTGCTCGATGCGCTGGCCAGCCGCACCCAGGCCGACCTGATCGAAGACTTCGCGGCGCAGATTCCGGTGGAAGTGATCGGCAACCTGCTCGACGTGCCGCGCGAGCAGCGCGCACCGCTGCGCGGCTGGTCGTTGGCCATCCTGTCGGCGCTCGAGCCGGCGCCGCGCGCCGACGTGCTGGCGCGCGGCAACGCCGCAGTGAGCGACTTCTGCGCCTACCTGCGCACGCTGGTGGCCGAGCGCAGGCGCCACCCGGGCGACCCCGAGGCCGACGTGCTGACGCGCCTGATCCAGGGCGAACACGACGGCGAACGGCTCACCGAGATCGAGCTGCTGCACAACTGCATCTTCCTGCTCAACGCCGGCCACGAGACCACCACCAACCTGATCGGCAACGGCATGCATGCGCTGCTGACGCACCGCGACCAGCTCGAGCGCCTGCAGCGCGAGCCGACGTTGCTCGGCAGCGCGATCGAAGAGTTGCTGCGCTTCGAGAGCCCGCTGCAGCTGAACAACCGCGTGCTGACATCGCCGGTGGCCTTCAGCGCGTGCGAGTTGCCGGCTGGCTCGTTCGTCACCCTGGGTGTCGGAGCGGCCAACCGCGACCCGGCACAGTTCGAGTCGCCCGATCGGCTCGACATCGCGCGCAAGCCCAACCTGCATGTCGCGTTCGGCCACGGCGGTCACGCGTGCGCCGGCATGAACGTGGCGCGGCTGGAGGCGCGCATCGCGATCGGCGCGCTGGCGCGACGCTTCCCGCACATCGAACTGGCCGGCATGCCGCGCCGCGACCGCCGCGTGCGCTTTCGCGGGCTGGTCAATCTGCCAGTACGCCTCTAGCCGAGCGGCAAGGGTCAGTTGTCCACCGGCCGCGCGCCGGTTGCCCACCGACTTGTGTTCATGCTGTGCACCGCTTTGTCCACAGCGGCCAAGCGGGTGAACGCTGTGTCGGAATGTATGACGTGACTGGCGCGTATGCTGGATTTGGTTTCGATGCAGTCGAAAGGAAGTGCCATGTTGAGCCTGATCTCGCGCGCGACCGCCCTTGCGTTGTGCATGCTGCTTGCGACACCGCTGTTCGCCGCCGGTGGCGGTGGTGGTGGCGGTGGCGGCGGCCCCGACGATCCCTCCCATCAGACCGGGCCCTACAAAGACGCGATGACCGCCATCCAGGCCGAGCGCTATGCGCAGGCGATCCCGATGTTGGAGAACTGGGTGGCGGGCCACAGCAACGACGCCGACGGGTTCAACTGGCTCGGCTACGCCTATCGCAAGACCGGCAAGCTCGATCCGGCCTTCAAGGCCTACAAGCGGGCATTGGGCATCGACCCGCAGCACAGGGGCGCGCACGAGTACGTCGGCGAGGCCTATCTGATGGCCAACCAGCCCGACAAGGCCGAGGAACACGCCAAGATCCTGGCGCAGCTGTGCCCGCAATCGTGCGAGGAGCTCGCCGACCTGCGCGCGGCGATCGTGGCCTATCGCACCGGCGGCCAGCGCCCCACTGCGAAGGCGCCCTGATCTCCTCCATCGCGTGCCCGCGCCGGCGTGACCGATGCGCCGGCGTCGTCACCTGCGTTCATTGGGCCCGTCGCAACCGCGTGAGATTGCATAGCCCGCGGCAGTGACCACGCCTTGCGCGTCGAGTTGCGCCTGCCACCACAGGCAATCGTTGTTGTAGTAGTTCCATGACCAGATCTGGCCGTTGCGCATCATGCCCATGCGCTCCGACGGCCGGCCGATGAAGCGCAGCAGCTGCTCGCTCGTCATGCCGGGCGTCACTGCGTCGAAGTAGCGCCGATCGAGCACCTGATCCCACTGCAGCACGCGGCCCTGGGCGTCGAGGTCGACCATGTAGGTGTGGCGGCCGTTCGGCCCGCGCGAGAACTCCAGCCGCACCGGGCCCTCGGGCAATTGGTAGCGGCCCGTGGGCGGCCCCATCGCCTGCACCACCTCGGCCTCGGTGCTGCCGACGTGCAGGTCTTTCGGCGGCGCATACCCCGCGCACGCCGCGAGCAGACCCGCCAGCGACGCGACGATCATTGTGGTCCTCATGGACGCCCCTTTCAGCAGCAAGTGAACGATTGCCCTTCAATCACATCGGATTGCAGCTGGGCATGGCAGCGTAGCCCGCGCCGACGACGACGCCCTGCGCGTCGAGTTGCGCCTGCCACCACTGGCAATCGTTGTTGGCGTAGCGCCACGACCAGATTTCACCACCACCACGGACTCCCGCACGTTCGCTCGGCCGGCCGATGAAGCGCAGCAGATCATCGCGCTTCATGCCGGGACCGACCACGTCGAAGTGGTTGGGATCGAGCACCTGCTCCGATTGCACGACGCGACCCTGCGCATCGAGGTCGATCATGTAGGTCTCGCG
>JBIODO010000189.1:0-8116 GCA_044445225.1 Burkholderiales bacterium | reverse complement strand
GGGCCAACGGCCGACGTTCGATGAGGTGGTCCGCACCAACGCAGCGCGCGGCGGACTGCCGTTGCTGAACTCGCCCGCGCAGCTCGACGCCTGGATCGAACGCCGGCAGCGCGAGCGCAAGAACCCGGCCGAGGTGTGGGTGCATCGCACGGGCGACAGCCGCTGGATCCGCACCTACGAGCGGCGCATGCGCGACGGCGGCATGGTGGCGATTCGCCTGGACGTCAGCGAGCTGATGCTGCGCGAGGAAGAATTGAAGCAGCTCAACGCCCGGCTGGCGCAATTGAACGACGAGTTGTCGATCCTGTCGCAGACCGATTCGCTCACCGGTCTGGCCAATCGCCGCGCCTTCGACCTGCGGCTGGCCGAAGAGGTGTCGCGTGCCATGCGCCATGGAGTGTCGCTGGCGCTGCTGCTGGTCGATGTCGACCACTTCAAGCGTTACAACGACCACTACGGACACCCTGCGGGCGACGCTTGCCTGAGTCGTATCGCGGCGGCGCTGCGCGAGTGCGCCGCCCGGCCGGCCGACCTGGTGGCCAGGCTGGGTGGCGAGGAGTTCGCGCTGCTGCTGCCGCACCAATCGCGCGCCGGTGCGTTGGCGCTGGCCGAGCGCTGTGTCCAGGCCGTCGACGCCGAGTTGATCGCGCACGCCGGTTCGCCGGTGGCCTCGTTCGTCACGGTGAGCGTCGGCGTGGCAGAGTTGCAAAGCGGCAGCACCCAAGAGCCGGCCGCTTTGCTGGCGGCAGCCGACGCCGCGCTGTACCTGGCCAAGGGCCATGGCCGGCACCGTGCGTTCGCTGCCGTCGATTGACACCTGCCCCAGCGCGTCCGATTCGCGTGTCCACCTACACTGCGCAGCCGATGCGCACGGACAACCTCAGGGCCTTGATCCTCGCCGCCGGCCGCGGCGTGCGCATGCGCCCGCTGACCGACCACACGCCCAAGCCGCTGCTCGGTGTGCGCGGCAAACCGCTGATCGAATGGCATCTGCTCGCGCTGGCCGCGGCCGGCGTGCACGACGTGGTGATCAACACCGCGTGGCTGGAAGACCAGTTCCCCGCGGCACTCGGCGACGGCTCGCGCTTTGGCCTGCGCATCAGCTACTCGATGGAAGGCCGCGACCACGGCGGCGCGCTCGAGACCGCGGGCGGCATCGCCAAGGCACTACCGCTGCTGGCGTCGCACGGCAACGACTGCTTCTGGGTGGTGTCGGGCGACGTGTTCCTGCCCGGCTTCACGTTCGACGCCGCGTTCGCGCAGCGTTTCGCGGCCAGCACGACGTGGGCCCACCTGTGGCTGGTGCCCAATGCCGCGCACCATCCGCAGGGCGACTTCGGCATCGACGCGCACGGGCTGGCCGTGGCCGATGCGCCGCTGCGTCGCACCTGGGCCAGCGTGGGCCTGTTCCGCGCCACGATGTTTCAGGGGGTCGCGGTGGGCACCAGACTACCGCTGCGGCCGCTGCTCGACGACGGCATCGCGCAGCGCCGCGTCAGCGCGCAAGCGTGGGACGGCGAGTGGACCGACGTCGGGTCGGTCGAGCGCCTGCAGGCGCTCAATGCAGCGCGCACGGCGCCCTAACGCCGCAACTCGCGCAGCACCCGCGCCGCCGCCTGCACGCCGAGCGTGTAGGCCTCCTCGAACACCGAGTACGCCGCCAGGTCGGCGTGCGCCAGTTGCACGCGGCCGCGCGCGTCGTTGAGCGCGGCCAGCGCCGGATCGCCGCGTGCGCCGGGAATCGGAATGCGCATCGCGTGGCCGTGCCGCGCCAGGTCCGCCCGCAGGACCTTGCGCGGCAGGTCGGGGTGCGCCACCGCGAGGTCGTCGATCACGCGCTGCGCCCACACGCGCCAGTCGTCGGCCAGCAGCGCGGCGCGCTCGTGGCCGGCCAACGCCCAGTACGCCGTGAGCACGGTGGGCCGTTCATCGGCGCGCAGGCTCTGGTGCTGCGCCGCCACGTAGCCGAGCGACGGCGAGCCGTGGCGCACGTTGTCCCACGCCAGCGTGGCGCCGGTCGCGCGCTCGAGCAACGGCGCCTCGAGCAGCAGGTTGGTCACCAGCCACGGCGCGTAGCGTGCGCGATCGCCGGCCGACACCAGCGCCGCGGACGGCGCCGCGCACAGCCTTCGCGCCACGAACAACGGCGTCGCGAGCACCACGACCTTGGCTTCGAAGCGCAGCAGTTGCCCCGACTGCTCGTCGACGGCAAGCACCTGCACCGCAGAGCGCTCGACATCGACTCGCAGCGCCGTGTGCGCCGTGCGGATGCGTTCGCGAAGCGGCCGGGCCAGGCGCTCGACCAGCCACGCGTTGCCCTCGGGCCAGGTGAACACCAGCTCGCGTTCGCTGCCATCGTCGGCGGGCCACTGGAACCCGTGGCGGCTTGCGAAGTAGTGCAAGCCGGCCCACGCCGACACCTCGGCCAGGCCGGCGCCATAGTCGTCGCGGCACGCGTAGTCGAGGTACCAGCGCAGCAGCGGGTCATCGAACCGCTCGCGCGCGAGCCACTGCGCAAACGTCACGGCGTCGAGTGCCGCGTGCTGCGCAAGCCAGGGTGCGCGTTGCGCCGGCATCGCAAAAGGCACCTCGCGCCGCACTTGCTCGACCCGCTGGGCAAACGCACGGTATTGCTGCGCGCTGCGCGACGCCGGTGCGGCCGGCGGCAGCAGGCCCTCGTGCCAGACGCCCTCGAAGAACAGGCGCTCCTGCGGGCTATGGCACAGATGGCGTTCATCGGGCACGGTGCGGCCCGCCACGCTGCGCAGCAAGCCGAGCTCGAACAGCAGCTCGCTCACCTCGCGGGCGTGCGGGCCCGGCAGCGGCAGGTAGTGCGCGCCAATCGGGCAGCCGCTGCCGCCCAGCCGGTGACCGCGGCTGTTGCCGCCGGGTGCTTGCTCGAGCTCGAGCAGCAAGATGTCGTCGACGCCCGAGCGCGCCAGCGAGCGCGCGCAGGCCAGGCCAGCCACGCCGGCGCCGACCACCAGCACGTCGGCACGCTGGCTTGCCGCCTGAGGGGTTGGGCTCAACGCCGCAGTCGGTGAACGCAACCGATGACCTCGCTCATCCGAGGCACCGAGCCAACCGCCTTCGAAGTGGCGCGGTTCGCCGCGCGAGCAGGCGCACAGGCCGATCACGCCGGGCGCACCCAGCGTCGCGGCCAGCAGCGCACGCCGGCTTAAGGGTGCACCTTGCCCCATTCGTCTTCGAAGGTGTGCACCAGCAGTTGATTGGACAGCCGGTTGGGCTGCGCGCTGACGCGCGCCATGTCCGGCGGGAACTGCAGCAGCGCGGGCAGGCCGTCGACGGTGAGAAAGCGCAGCCCCGGCGGCAACGATCGCGGCGGCTGCCAAGGGCGGTGACTCATCAGTACGAAGCCCCATTCGCCGAAGCTCGGCACGTGCGCGTGGTACGGCGTGGCGGTCAGGCCCACCGCTTCGACGGTGGCCACCACGGTCCAGAAGCTGCGCCGCGCCAGCAACGGCGAGGTGGTCTGCACCACCGCGAAACCGCCCGCCGCGAGGTGGCGATCGACCCGCTCGTAGAACGTGGTCGTGTACAGCTTGCCGAGCGAGAAATTGGTGGGGTCGGGAAAGTCGATCACGATGGCATCGAACATCTCGCCGTCGTTGGCATCGAGCCAGGTGAATGCGTCGGCCTGCACCACGGTGAGCTTGGGCGAGCGCAGTGCGCCGTCGTTCAGCCGCTGCAGCAGCTCGTGATCGCGAAACAACGCCACGATGTGCGGGTCGAGCTCGACCAGCACCACCCGCTCGACGCTCGGGTGCTTGAGCACCTCGCGCACCGCCATGCCGTCGCCGCCGCCAAGCACCAGCACCTTGCGCGGCGCGCCTTGCGCTGCCAGCGCCGGATGCACCAGCGCCTCGTGGTAGCGGTATTCGTCACGCGAGTGGAACTGCAGGTTGCCGTTGAGGAACAGGCGCACGCCGGTCGGGCCCGCGGTGACGACCACGCGCTGGTAGTCGCTGCTCTCGCGCACGATCACGTGATCGCCGTAGAAGCGGTCTTCGGCCCAGCTGGTGAGCGCGTCGGCGCCCACCATCGCAGCGGTGAGCGTCGCGGTGACCGCGACGCAGGCCGTTGCGTGGCTGCGCCAGCGCGCCAGATCGCCACGAAACAGCCACAGCGCCCACACCGCGACGGCTGCATTGAGCAGCCCGAACAACACACCGGTGCGCACCAGGCCCAGTTGCGGCAACAGCAGCAGCGGGAACGCCACCGCCACCACGAGTGCACCCAGGTAGTCGAAGGTCAGCACCTGCGAGACCAGGTCCTTCAACGCATAGCGTTCTCGAAAGTGGCGCTTCAATATTCGCATCACCAGCGGAATCTCGAGCCCGACCAGCACACCGACCAGCAGCACGAGCAGGTACAGCAGCGCACGGAACGACGCCCCGCCGCTGGCCGGCAACACGCTGTGCGCGATGAACAGCGCGGCCGGCATCAGCCCGCCGACGAGGCCCACCGCCAGCTCGATGCGCAGGAACTGCGCCACCAGCTCGCGCTCGACGTGGCGCGACAGCCACGAGCCCACGCCCATCGCGAAGAGGTAGGTGCCGATCACGGTGGAAAACTGCAGCACCGAGTCGCCCAGCAGGTAGCTGGCCAGGGCGCCAGCGGCCAGCTCGTAGACCAGCCCGCAGGCTGCGACCACAAACACCGACGCCAGCAGCGCCACCTCGGCGGGGCGCGCGCCCATGGGCATCGCCTGCGGCGGCACGTCGGCCGGCAGCGGCTTCATGGCGCAGGCGCCGCTAGCCGTGAATTGCCGCGGCCACGATCTGCCCGATGGCCAGGAACATGGCGGCCACCACGATGGCCAGCGCCATGTTCTTGTGGTCGCAGATCTCTTCCCACAGCTTGTACGGGGTGAGCTTGTCGATGGCGACGAAGCTGACCCACAGCACGACCACGCCGATCACCGCATACAAGATCGTCCCCAGCACCACGCCGGGCTTGAGCCATTCGACTCCCATGATGTTCACCTCCTGTGCAGGTTGTTGAACCAATGTCGCCGCTGCGGCGCCTTCACTTGTGTCCGCCGCCGCTGCTGTAGCCGCCGAACGAACCGCCGCCGGTGCGAAAGCCCGTGCCGGCACCCGAGTTGCGCAGGCATTGCTGGTATTCGTTGCTCGCCTCGCCGAATGTTGCGCGCACATCGGCGCAATCGTTGTCGCGGCTGGAGCAAAAGCCGATCATCAGGACCACCACCACCACCGCGACGATCAGCCCAACCTTCAGCAGGCCGCCGTCCACCATGGTCGGCCCGCCACCGCCGCCGCGCTGCAGCGACGATCCGGTGGCCGGCGCGAGGCGGAAGCCGCGTGCGATGGCCTGCGCGTCCAGCACCGCGCCTTCAGACCAGGTGAGCTCGGCAGCGGTGCGCTCGCTCGACAGTCGCCGCTGCGATGCCGCTGCCGTGCCCACGTAGTCGGTGACGCGGGCCACTTCGTCGCGCCGCACCCGCCAGTAGAACTCGCCGAGCACCCAGGTGACCTTGGCGTCGTAGCGCTCGCGCTGCCGATAGGTCTTGTTGTTCCAGGTGGCCACGTCGCCGCGCACCTGTGGCGCGCCGGTCAACGGCTTGACCCAGCTCCAGCCGTCTTCGCTGTCGACCAGGAACACGAAGCCCTCTTGGCGATTGAACAGCAGGTATTCGCGCCAGAACGTCTGCTCGTCGTCGCCGTCGGCGGGCACGTCGCAACGCTCCTGGTAGCCCACCACCTGCCATTCGAGCTCGCGGCCGTCGAGCGCGAGCTTGCCGCTGGTACCCAGCGGGATCAGCGGCAGCGCACCATCGTGGCCGGCGTTGCTCTGCGCGTAGTGCGACAGGTCGGCGCCGACGCCTTGCGAGACGTCGATCACCGCCTTGCACTGAGGGCAGGCGATCGACTGCGTGGTGGCCAGCGTGAGCTGCAACGACGCGCCGCAGCTCGGGCACGCGAAGCCCCGGCCCGAGAGCACCTTCTCCGAGGCCCCGCGCAGGCCGCTCATCGACAGCTCGGCCAGGCGCACCGCACGACCGATCGACCAGACGACGGCGCCGGCGGGGTCGCCGTAGTCGAGCGTGGCGACCTCGTCACGTTCGTTGCGCAGGTCGGCCACCAAGAACTCGGCGCCGTCCTGGCGTGGCGGCCGCGGCAGCTCGCCCTGCGCGGCGATCAGGCGGGCACGGCTGACCGACGCGACGTTCCACGCGGCGTTGTCGACCAGCCGCCGCTCGCCCGCGGTCAACTCATCAGCGGTGGGCGCGGCGCCTTGCAGCGGCGCATCGAACGCGAACACGTAGGCGCCGTTGTCCTCCGACAGCCAGCCGCTCTTACCGCTGTCGAACACGGCATGCCACTCGTTCCACGTGCCATCGGCGTAGCCGTATTGCAGGCGACCCACCAGCGTGAACGCGGCGCCTTGGTAGCGGCCCGAGGCGCCGAGCTGCAGCGGTGAATGGTCGTCGAACAACTCGGCGCTGACACCGATGCGGCGCAGCGCATCGCCATCGCGCACCAGCGTGCTGCGGCAAAAGCTGCACACCGCGCTGGCCGACGCGGCCGACGCGAATTCGACCGCCGCGCCGCAATTCGGGCACGCGGCACGGTACGCGCGCTGCGGGGTGGTCGCCACGCGTGGGTGTCAGCGCAAGGTCGCGCGCGCTGCTTTCAGGTGAGCTTTTTCAGCAGCTCGGCCTTCTTGGCCGCGAACTCTTCTTCGGTTAGCACGCCCTTGGCCTTGAGCTCGCCGAGCTTCTCCAGCGTGGCCATCACATCGGCCGGCTTGACGCCACCCGCGCCGCCCTGCAGGCCCTGCTGCAGGTTCTGCGCCAACACCTGGCCCAGTGCGACGCCGGCGCCCAGGCCCATCGCGTCGCCGGCGATGCCACCGCCACCGCTGCCCACGCCTTCGGCGAACTTCGGGATCGACTGCGCGGTCTGGTATTGCATGAACTTGCCCATGTCGCCGCCGACCATGCCCATGCCGATCTTCTGGTCGAGGACCTTTTGCAGCTCCTCGGGCAGCGACACGTTTTGCACCGTGACCATCTCGAGCTTCAACCCGATGGCCTCGAACCCCGGCGCGGTGGCGGCCTGGATCTGGCGGGCGAACTCGATCTGATTGGCCGCCAGGTCGAGGAAGGCGATGCCCGACCCCGCCACGGCGTCGCTGATGTGCTGCAACATCAGGCCGCGCAACTGGCCGTCGAGGTCGGCCACCGTGTAGGTGTCGCGCGTGCCCGAGATCTCGGTGTGGAACTTCTTGGGATCGGCGATGCGGTAGGCGTAGTTGCCGAATGCGCGCAGGCGCACCGCGCCGAAGTCCTTGTCGCGGATGGTCACCGGTTGCTGCGTGCCCCAGCGCTGGTCCACCTGCTGGCGCGTGCTGAAGAAGTAGACATCGCTCTTGAACGGGCTCTCGAACAGCTTGTCCCAGTTCTTCAGATAGGTGAGCACCGGCAGTGTCTGCGTCGTCAGCTTGTACATGCCGGGGCCGAACACGTCGGCCACCTTGCCTTCGTTGACGAACACGGCCATTTGCGACTCGCGCACGGTGAGCGACCCGCCGTACTGGATTTCGAAGTCGGCCATCGGGTAGCGCCAGGCGAGCACACCGTCGCCCTGTTCAGTCCACTGCAGGATGTCGATGAACTGTTTCTTGATGAAGTCCATCAGGCCCATGACCGCTCCTTGACGCGTGCTGCACCCGGACACCCGGGTGCAGCGAATAATACGGTCACGTGGGTCACTGCGGCCCTCGCTCTGGCGGCCAATCGTGACCTCGACCCTTCATGCACCCCGTCTGGCCGTTGTCGGCGCCGGGCCCGCCGGCCTTGCGCTGGCGCTGCTGGCGGCGCAGCGGCTGCCGCGGGCCCAGGTGTGTGTGTTCGATGCCCGTGCGATTGACAAGGACGTGTCGTTGGACCCGCGCACGCTGGCGCTGTCGCTTGGCAGCGTGCAACTGCTCGAGCGCGTTCGGGCGTGGCCCACAGAAGCGGCGCAGCCGATCCGCGAAGTGCATGTGTCGCAGGCGCCGCCGACGGGCCCGGACGCCGAGGTCACGATCCGCGCAGCCGACGAGGGTGTGCCGATGCTGGGTGCCGTGC
>JBIODO010000188.1:0-8127 GCA_044445225.1 Burkholderiales bacterium | reverse complement strand
TGGCTTCGATCTTGTGGCGCTGGTCGTTGGCTGCGTTGTTCAGCAGCACGGTGATGGGTCCGAAGCGCTCGCGCACCTGGTCGATCGCGGCCTCCAGCGTCGCCACATCAGTGATGTCGGCCGGCACGAACAGCGGCGCCGTCCTGGCACCTGGCGAGAGTTGCTTGACCAGCGCCTCGGCATTGACGCGGTCGATGTCGATGAAGCCGACGCGCGCGCCTTGCGCCACGAACTGCTCGACCAGGGTCGCGCCGATGCCGGTGGAGCCGCCCGTGATCAGCACGACGCGGTCAACCAGACTGGGGTAGCGAGCGAGCGATGCCATGGCGCCTCGTTTCTATTTAGTCATACTAAAAGTCGGCGAACAGCCTAGAAACAGGGTTTTTACTGGGGGCGAATCGGAAATATAGACTTACTTTATTGGCGGACGCGGTCTTTGGGCCACAGCATCCCAGGGCGCCCGCTCGGCCAGGAGGAGCAACACAGATGCCTTCGAACGCCCGCTATCGAGGCGTCTTTCCAGTCGCCCCGACCACTTTCAACGAAGCCGGCGAGCTCGACCTCGCGAGCCAGAAACGCTGCATCGATTTCATGATCGACGCCGGCTCGCAGGGCATTTGCATCCTGGCCAACTTCTCCGAGCAGTTCGTGCTGGCCGACGACGAGCGCGAGCGGCTCGCGCGCACGATCATCGAACACGTCGCCGGCCGCGTGCCGGTGATCGTGACCACCCCGCACTTCCGCACGCGCCTCACGATCGAACGTTCGCAGCGCGCGCAGGCGCTCGGTGCCGCGATGGTGATGGTGATGCCGCCCTATCACGGCGCCACCATCCGCGCGCCCGAAGGCGTGATCGTCGAGTACTTTCAACGACTGTCCGAGGCGATCTCGATCCCGATCATGATCCAGGACGCGCCGGTCAGCGGCACGGTGCTGCCGGCCGCTCTGCTCGCCCGCATGGCGCGCGAGATCGAGCAGGTGTCGTACTTCAAGATCGAGACCGCCGGCGCGGCCAGCAAGCTGCGCGAGCTGATCCGCCTGGGCGGCGATGCGATCGAAGGGCCGTGGGACGGCGAAGAAGGCATCACGCTGCTGCCCGACCTCGAGGCCGGCGCCACCGGCGCGATGACGGGCGCCGGCTACCCCGATGGCATTCGGCGCATCGTCGATGCGTTCGCGGCCGGCCGGCGCGACGAGGCGTTCGATCACTACCAGCGCTGGCTGCCGCTGATCAACGTGGAGAACCGGCAATGCGGCCTGCTGGCCGCGAAGGCCTTGATGAAGGAAGGCGGCGTCATCGATTGCGAGGCGCCGCGTCACCCGTTCCCGCCCATGCAGCCTGCGGTTCGCGCCGGGCTGATACAGACCGCGCGCCCGCTCGACCCGCTGGTGCTTCGCTGGGGCCGTTGAGCCCCTTGCCTACACACGTCAACAAGAGGAGATCCGATGTTTCGCCACCCATTCATCCGCCTCGGTCTGGCCGCCTGCGCCGTGCTGCTGGCAGCCACCACCCAGGCCCAGGACAAGGGCACGATCGGCGTCTCGATGCCGACCAAGTCGTCGGCGCGCTGGATCTCCGACGGCGACAGCATGGTCAAGTACCTGAAGGACAAGGGCTACAAGGCCGATCTGCAGTACGCCGAAGACGACATCCCGAACCAGCTGGCGCAGATCGAGAACATGATCACCAAGAAGGTGAAAGTGCTGGTGATCGCGGCGATCGACGGCACCACGCTGTCCAACGCGCTGCAGAAGGCGGCCGACCAGGGCATTAAGGTGATCGCCTATGACCGGCTGATCCGCGGCTCCAAGAACGTCGACTACTACGCCACCTTCGACAACTTCCAGGTCGGCGTGCTGCAGGCCGGATCGATCGTCGACAAGCTCGGCTTGAAGCAAGGCAAGGGGCCGTTCAACATCGAGTTGTTCGGCGGCTCGCCCGACGACAACAACGCGTTCTTCTTCTACGACGGTGCGATGTCGGTGCTCAATCCGTACCTCGACAGCGGCAAGCTGGTGGTGCGCAGCAAGCAGATGGGCATGCAGAAGGTCGGCACCTTGCGCTGGGACGGCGCGGTGGCGCAGGCGCGCATGGACAACCTGCTGTCGGCCTACTACGGCAACGCGCGCGTCGATGCCGTGCTGTCGCCGTACGACGGCCTGTCGATCGGCATCCTGTCGTCGCTCAAGGGTGTCGGCTACGGCACGCCCAAGCAGCCGATGCCGGTGGTCAGCGGCCAGGATGCCGAGGTGCCGTCGATGAAGTCGATCCTGCGTGGCGAGCAGAGCTCCACGGTTTTTAAGGACACGCGCGAGCTGGCCAAGGTGACCGTCGCGATGATCGACGCCATCCTGTCGGGCAAGCAGCCCGAGATCAACGACACCAAGACCTACAACAACGGCGTCAAGGTCGTGCCCTCGTATTTGCTCAAGCCGGTGAGCGTCGATGCCTCCAACTGGAAGCCAATCCTGATCGACAGCGGCTACTACAAGGAGAGCCAGATCAAGTAGCGGCCAGCCAAAGGCCAAGCCGGTGGACAACCTGCTCGAGATGCGGGGCATCACGAAGTCGTTCCCCGGCGTCGTGGCGCTGTCGAACGTCAACCTCGCTGTGCGCAGCGGCGAGATCCATGCCGTGGTCGGCGAAAACGGCGCCGGCAAGTCGACGCTGATGAAGGTGCTGTCGGGCGTGTATCCGCAGGGCACCTACGACGGGCAGATCCGCTTCGACGGCGAGGAGCGGCACTTTCGCGGCATCGCCGACAGCGAGCAGCTGGGCATCAGCATCATCCACCAGGAGCTCGCGCTGGTGCCGCAGCTGTCGATCGCCGAAAACATCTTCCTCGGCAACGAACGCGCGCACCGCGGCGTGATCGACTGGTTCGAGTCGTTCACGGCCACGCGCGAGCTGCTGAACAAGGTGGGCCTCAACGTCAAGCCGACGACACTCGTCACCGACCTCGGCGTTGGCCAGCAGCAGTTGGTCGAGATCGCCAAGGCGTTGTCGCGCGAAGTGCGGCTGCTGATCCTCGACGAGCCCACGGCCAGCCTGAACGAGACCGACAGCGACGCCCTGCTCGAGCTGCTGCTCGGTCTGAAGGCGCACGGCATCGCCTGCATCCTGATCTCGCACAAGCTCAACGAAGTGGCCAAGGTCGCCGACACGATCACGGTGATCCGCGACGGCGCCACGGTGGCCACGCTCGATTGCCGCGCCGGCCCGGCCAGCGAGCGCGAGGTGATCCGCCACATGGTGGGCCGCGAGATGGCCGACCGCTACCCGCGGCGCGCGCCGCATCTCGGGCCGGTGGTGTTCGAAGTGCGCGATTGGCGTGTGCACCACGCGCAGCATCGCGACCGCCTGCGGGTCAAGGGCGTGAGCCTGCAGGCGCGTCGTGGCGAGATCGTCGGCATCGCCGGGCTGATGGGCTCGGGCCGCACCGAGCTGGCGATGAGCCTGTTCGGCCGCTCGTACGGGCACGGCGTCAGCGGCGAGGTGCTGATGCACGGCAAACACGTCGACACCAGCCGCGTCGACCAGGCGATCGCGCATGGCCTGGCCTACGTCACCGAAGACCGCAAGGGGCTGGGCCTCGTGCTCGACGACACGGTGGCGCACAACATCTCGCTGGCCCACCTCGACGGCGTGTCGCGCGGTGGCGTGATCGACGACGGCCGCGAGCACGCGGTGGCCAGCGACTACCGGCAGCGCATCAACATCCGCTGCGCCAGCCTGACGCAGCCGGTGGTCAACCTGTCGGGTGGCAACCAGCAGAAGGTGGTGCTCGCCAAGTGGCTGTTCGCCGACCCGCAGGTGCTGATCCTCGACGAGCCGACGCGCGGCATCGACGTCGGCGCCAAGTTCGAGATCTACACGCTGATGGCCGAGCTCGCGGCGGCCGGCAAGTGCATCGTGATGATCTCCTCGGAGATGCCCGAGCTGTTGGGCATGTGCGACCGCATCTACGTGATGAACGAAGGCCGCTTCATCGCTGAGTTCGATGCCGCGCAAGCCACGCAGGAAAAGATCATGCACGCCATCGTCGCCGACGGGCACCACTGATGAAACGACCCCCACGCTCGCTTCGCTCGCTGCCCCCAGAGGGGGCGCGTCAGTGGCTTCGGGCGGCCGGGCGCCACTGACATGGCCAACAGCAAGTATTCCGGCTACCTGAAGACCAACCTGCGCGACTACGGCATGTTGCTGTCGCTGGTGGCGATCATGGCGTTCTTCCAGGTCACCACCGACGGCACGCTGATGCAGCCGCTCAACCTGACCAACCTGGTGCTGCAGAACAGCTACATCGTCATCATGGCGCTGGGCATGCTGCTGGTCATCGTCGCCGGATACATCGATCTGTCGGTCGGCTCGGTGTGCGGCTTCGTCGGCGCGGTGGCGGCGGTGCTGATGGTGCAGTTCGAGATGCACTTCGTGCCGGCCACGCTGCTGTGCCTGGCCACGGGCGCCGCGATCGGCGCCATGCAGGGCTGGTTCGTCGCCTTCTACAAGGTGCCGTCGTTCATCGTCACGCTGGCGGGCATGCTGGTCTTCAAGGGCCTTGCGCTGGCGTTGCTGCAGGGCCAGTCGGTGGGGCCGTTCCCAACGTCGTTCCAGTTGTTGAGCTCGGGCTTCGTGCCCGACGTCTTCGACGGCGAGACGCTGCGCATCGGATCACTCGTGATCGGCGTCGCGGTCGCGCTCGCGATGGTGGTCGCCAAGCTGCGCCAGCGCGCGCGCCAGGCGCGCTACGGCATCGAGGACGAGCCGGCGCCGTTTTTCTTCATCAAGGTCGCGGTGTTCGTGGTGCTGATCGTCGGCCTGTCGTACCTGCTCGCGTCATACAAGGGGCTGCCCAACGTGCTGGTCGTGATGACGCTGCTGATGCTGCTGTACGACTTCGTGACCACGCGCACCACGATCGGCCGCCGCATCTACGCGCTGGGCGGCAACGAGAAGGCCGCGCGCCTGTCGGGCGTGAAGACGCAGTGGCTGACCTTCTGGACCTTCGTCAACATGGGTGTGCTGGCCGGCGTCGCCGGGCTGGTGTTCGCCGCGCGCCTGAACACCGCCACGCCGAAAGCGGGCCTTGGTTTCGAGCTCGACGTCATCGCGGCCTGCTTCATCGGCGGCGCGTCGGCCTCGGGTGGCGTCGGCAAGGTGCTCGGCGCGGTGATCGGCGCGATGGTGATGGGCGTCATGAACAACGGCATGTCGATCCTCGGCGTGGGCATCGACTACCAGCAGGTCATCAAAGGCGGCGTGCTGCTGGCCGCCGTCTTCGTCGATGTCTACAACCGCAACAAGGTTTGAGCCGGCAGGTGCGCCGATGAACCCGACCCAGGGCCATCGCGATTACCGGCAGCCGCCGGAGCGCAAGAGCATGCACGCGCGCATCGTGCACGATCTGGGCATGCGCATCGTCGCCGGCGAATTCAGGCCCGGGGATCGATTGCCCGTCGAGAGCCGGCTGCTGACCGACTACGACGTCAGCCGGCCGGTGCTGCGCGAAGCCACACGGGTGCTGGTGGCCAAGGGCCTGGTGCTGTCCAAGCAGCGCGCCGGTGCGATCGTGCGGCCGCGCAACGAGTGGCATCTGCTCGACCCCGACGTGCTGTACTGGCTGATCCAGACCAAGCCGCAGGCCGAGTTCGTCGAGACGCTGCTCACCGCGCGGCGGGTGTTCGAGCCCGCGACCGCGGCGCTGGCCGCCAAGGTGGCGAGCGAAGAAAACCTGCGTGGCATCGCCGAGGCCTACGCTGGCATGGAGGGCGCCGCCACGCCCGAGCAGCTGCTCGAGCCCGACCTGGCGTTTCACCGCCGCATCGCCGAGGCCACCCACAACGATCTGCTGGCCTACATTGGCAACATGCTGTCGCTGGCGCTGCGCGAGTCGATCAAGCTGTCGAGCAAGCACCCCAACACCCATGCGCTATCGCTGCCGCGGCACAAGGCGATCCTGACCGCGCTGCTGCACCGCGACCCGCTGGCCGCCCACCAGGCCTCGCTGGTGCAATTGAAGGAAACCCGCGAGGACATCACCGAAATCCTCGAGTCGGGGCTCGACCCGCGCTGACCCCGTCACGCAATGGCTGCCAACGCGGCGGGCGGCGCCAAGCACCCGGGCGCCAGCCTGCCTATGATCGCGGGGCTGCTTTAGGGGAAGCCCCGTCGATGTCCATGGTCCAGCTGGCGCTCAAGCGCCCGTACACCTTCATCGTGATGGCGATGTTGATCGTGCTGGCCACGCCGTTCACGTTGTTGAGCATGGCCACCGACATCTTCCCGGAGATCAACATCCCGGTGGTCAGCATCATCTGGAACTACCAGGGCCTGTCGGCGCAGGAGATGGGCGCGCGCATCGCCGGCCAGAGCGAACGCAGCCTCACCACCACGGTGAGCGACATCGAGCACATTGAGTCGACCTCGCTCAGCGGCATCTCGATCATCAAGGTCTTTTTTCAACCCACCGCCAACATCCAGACCGCGCTGGCGCAGGTGGTGGCGATCATGCAGACGCAGGTGCGCCAGCTGCCGCCGGGCATCACGCCGCCGCTGATCATCAAGTACTCGGCCTCCAGCATTCCGGTGGTGCAGCTCGGCATGGCGAGCCCCACGCTGCCCGAGCAGACGGTGTTCGACCAGGCCATCAACACGCTGCGGCCGCAGCTGATCACGATCCCGGGCGTCGCGATTCCGTTCCCGTATGGCGGCAAGAACCGGCTGATCTCGGTGGACCTCGACATGCCGGCGCTGCAGGCGCGCGGACTGTCGCCGGCCGACGTGGTCAACGCGATCAACCTGCAGAACCTGATCCTGCCGTCGGGCACCGCCAAGTTCGGCGCCACCGAGTACACAGTGCGCATGAACGGCTCGCCCGACGCCATCGACGGCCTGGGCGACCTGCCGGTGCGCACGACACCGGGGCCGGGCGGCAGCAACACCACCTATCTGCGCGACGTGGCGCAGGTGCGAGACGGCTTTCAGCCGCAGACCAACATCGTGCGGCAAGACGGCGCGCGCGGCGTGCTGCTGTCGGTGATCAAGAACGGCGGCGCCTCGACGCTCGACATCGTCAACACCCTGCGCGCGATGCTGCCGCGGGTGACCGAGGTGCTGCCGCAGGACGTCAAGGTGACGCTGCTGTTCGACCAGTCGGTGTTCGTCAAGGCGGCGGTCAAGGGCGTGGTGATCGAGGCGCTGATCGCCGCCGCGCTCACCGCCGCGATGGTGCTGCTGTTTCTCGGCAACTGGCGCAGCACGTTGATCATCGCGCTGACGATCCCGCTGTCGATCCTGGCGTCGATCATCGTGCTCAAGATGCTCGGCGAGACGCTCAACCTGATGACGCTCGGCGGACTCGCGTTGAGCGTAGGCATCCTGGTCGATCAGGCGATCGTGACGATCGAGAACATCGAGCGCCACTTGCACATGAACAAGCCCATCGAGGAGGCGATCGAGGTGGGCGCCGGCGAGATCGGCGTCGCCGCGTTCGTCTCGACGCTGTGCATCTGCATCGTGTTCGTGCCGATGTTCTTTCTCTCCGGCGTCGCGCGCTTCCTGTTCGTGCCGCTGGCCGAGGCGGTGGTGCTGGCGATGATCGCTTCCTACATCCTGTCGCGCACGCTGGTGCCGACGCTGGTGCTGTTGTTGATGAAAGGCCAGGCCGTCGGCCACGCGGCGCAAGGCAGCCGCAGCGTGCTGCAGCGCCTGTACCGCGCGTTCGACAGCCGCTTCGAGCGCGTGCGCAGCGGCTACACGCTGGCGCTGTCGGCGCTGCTGCAGCAACGCCGCACCTTCGCCCTGTTGTTCGGCACCTTTTGCGCCGCCTCGTGCCTGCTGGTGCCGGTGCTCGGGCGCGACTTCTTCCCCAGCGTCGATGCCGGCCAGATCCGATTGCACATGCGCGCGCCCACCGGCACGCGCATCGAGGAGACCGCGCGCATCGCCGATGCGGTGGAGGCGGCGATCCGCGAGCTGATTCCGAAAGACCAGCTCGAAACCGTGCTCGACAACCTGGGCGTGCCCAACAGCGGCATCAACCTGAGCTACAGCAACGCCGGCACCTTCGGCACGCTCGACGGCGAGATCCTGTTGTCGCTGCGCGAGGGCCATGCGCCGACGGTGCA
>JBIODO010000187.1:0-8150 GCA_044445225.1 Burkholderiales bacterium | reverse complement strand
GTCGGCCTCGCTGGCGGCCCGCAGGCTGCGGCCGGGGCCGTGCGCGAGCCAACGGGCGCACAGATCGAGGTCGCGGCGGTATGCGCTGGTGGTGTTGGCGGCCAAGCCGTCTTCGATCCACAACGCATCGGCAAAGCGGGCGATCAATTGCCGGCTGCTGGCGAGTGCGGCAATCTCGCCGCCGGTATCGAGCGCGGCCGCTGTGCGTGCGGCCGCCTCAGGCATCGCGGTGCGAGGCACGCCAACGCAGCATCTCGCCCATCAGCACCCCACGGCCGCCCTCCTCGGCCCACGCCTGTTCGATCGATGCGGGTTGAATGCCCAGCGCGTCGAGCGCGGGCACGCGGCCCGTCGCCACGCTGTCGACCTGCAACGAACGCAGGTTGTCGCGCGACATCAGCGTGGGCCCCGGCGCAACTTCGAGCAGCCACGCCTGCAATTCACCCAGCGCTTTGGGCAACGCCCACACCGCACGCTGATGGCCACAGTGCCGGCCGGCCAGGCGCACCAACTCGGCCAGCGTGAACACCTGCGGGCCGACCGCCTCGAACGCGCCGGCTGTGGCGACGCCGCGTTCGACGCACGCCCACAGCGCTTGCGCGACGTCGCGCACCCACACCGGCTGCATGCGCGCATGCGCGCCAGCCAAAGGAATCAACGGCAAGAACGTCTGCATGCGAGCGAACAAATTGAGGAACTGGTCTTCGGCGCCGAACACCACCGAAGGCCGCAGCACGGTGAGCGGCACGCCGCAATCGCGCAATGCAGCCTCGCCCGCGGCTTTGCTGCGCAGATAGTGCGACGGTGCACCGGCATCGGCGCCGAGCGCGCTGACGTGCACGATGTGTGCCACGCCGGCGCCGCGAGCCAGGCGCCCGATGCGGCGCGGCAACTCGCCGTGCACGCGATCGAAATCCGCCGCACTGCCGTGCAGGATGCCCACCAGGTTGACCACCGCATCGGCACCGGCGAGCAGTCGCGCCAACGCGGCTTCTTCGCGCACGTCGGCTGGCACGAGGTCCAAGCCGGGCAGCTGCCGCAATTCGGCGCCGCGCGCCAGCGCGCGGGTGGGCACCGTCAGCCGGATCGACAGGCCGCGCGCCGCGCAGCGCCAGGCGAAGGCCCGGCCGATGAAGCCGGTGCCACCGAGCACGACCACGCGACGCGTCATGATGTTTGTCCGCTGGTTAGTCGAGTTTGAGATTCTGCGCCTGGACGATCTTCTTGTAGATCTCGAACTCGGCCTTGATCTGCTCGGCGAACTCGGCCGGCGAGTTGGCGACAACGAGCGAGCCCGTCTCCTCGATGCGCTTGCGCACGTTGGCGTCTTCGAGCGCCTTCTTGGCAGCCGCGGACACCTTGTCGACCACCTCCTTGGGCAGGCCCTTGGGCCCATAGATGCCGTAGTACGCCATGCGGTTGACCGGCTCGAGCCCCACTTCCTTGAAGGTGGGCACGTTGGGCAGCGCGGCCAGGCGCTGCGGCGCCGCGACGACGATCGCCACCAGCCGGCCATCCTTGATGAACGGCAGTGCAGAGGGCATGTTGTCGAAGATCATCGGCACCTGACCGGCCACCGTGTCGTTGAGCGCTGGACCGGCGCCGCGATACGGGATGTGCGTGATGAAGGTACCCGAGAGGTTCTTGAACAGCTCGGTCTGCAGATGGCCGATGCCGCCGGTGCCCGAGCTGGCGTAGCTGTACTTGCCCGGATTTCGCTTCAACTCCGCGATAAAGGTCTTGTAGTCCTTGGCCGGGAACGATGGATTGACGGCGATGACATTGGGCGTGGCTGCCAGGTTGATGATCGGCACGAAGTCGGTGATCGGGTTGTAGCCGATGCGCGGATTGATCGCCGGGTTGGCGGCGGTGGTCGACACCGTGGCCATGCCGAGCACGTAGCCATCGGGGTTGGCCTTGGCCACCTCGAGCGCGCCGATCGAGCCACCGGCACCGGCTTTGTTCTCCACCAGCACCTGCTGCCCCAACGCGGCGCTCATGCGCTCGCCGACGATGCGCGCCACGATGTCGGTGGTGCCGCCCGGCGCGAAGGGCACGATCAACCGCACCGGCTTGGTCGGATAGCTCTGCGCGGCGGCCCACAGCGGCGCCGCCGCGGCCAGCACGGCCAGGCCGATTCGCAGTCGTCGCAGCATGTTCGGGGTCTCCTGAAGGGTGAGTGCGCGAAATTCAATCGCGCGCGCATTGTGCCGCGTTCGCGGTGCGCGCCCGGCCGCAGCGAGCTGCGGCACGCCAACCCAGCAGCGCCGTTCCTTTTCAGGCCTGCTCTGAACCGAACCTCATTTGGCACACTGCGGGCTTGATCGATGCCCTCGTGTTGCTGCCCGATTTCAGCCTCATCGCGTTGGGCTGGCTGCTGTGCCGCTACACGCCGTTGAATCGCCCGCTGTGGGACGGCGTGGAACGGCTGGTCTATGTGCTGCTGTTTCCGGTGCTGCTGTTCGGCTCGATCGTGCGCAACCCGACGCCGCTCGATGCGCTGCTTCACCTGGGCGGCGTCGGCCTTGCGATCGTCGGTGCCGGCGTGGTGCTGGCCGCCGCGTTGCGCGCGTGGCCGCAGCGCGACCCGAGCCTGCACGCATCGGGCCAGCAGATCGCCTATCGGTTCAACTCGTACGTGGCGCTGGCACTGTCCGAGCGCCTGGCCGGCACGCAGGGCCTGGCCTGGACCGCGGTGCTGATTTCGGTGTGCGTGCCGTTGTGCAACGTGGCCGCCGTGTGGCCGCTGGCGCGCCACGGCGGGCAAGGCTACCTGCGCGAACTGGCGCGCAACCCGCTGATCATCGCCACCGTCGCGGGCCTGCTGTGCAACGCGGTGTCGCTGCGATTGCCCGAGTTCGCGGCCACCACATTGCAACGCATCGGCAACGCGGCGCTGCCGCTGGGCCTGATGGCGGTGGGCGCCGGGCTGCGCTTCGGCGCGTTGCGCGAGGGGCCTGGGCTGGCCGCGGCGCTGCTCACGATTCGCCACCTCATCTTGCCCGCGTGGGCGATCGGCCTGGCGTTGTGGCTTGGGTTGCCGCCTGCGCAGCAGGCAGTGGTCGTCGCGTTTGCGGCGTTGCCGACCTCGGCCAGCGCCTACGTGCTGGCCGTGCGCATGGGCGGCCATGGCCCGTACGTGGCCGGCTTGGTCACGGTGTCGACGCTGCTCGCGATGCCAGGCCTGCCGCTGGCACTGGCCGCACTGTCAGCGTGGCGTTGATGCGGCCGCCGCAGATTGATCGAGCGCCCACTGCACGTGCTCGCGCAGCAGCACGTCGGCCATCGGCAAGGCATCGCGCAGGGCCTGTTCGATGTCGGGCCGCGCACCAGCGCGCAACGCATTGCCCAGCGCGACCGCCAGGTTGCGTCGCCAGCGCGCAAAGCCGATGCGCCGCAGCGCACTGCCCTCGGTGTGACGCAGGAACGACGCCTCGTCCCATTGCCACAGTTCGAGCAGCATCGGCTCGCCCCATTGGGCCCGCACGTCGAAGTCCGGCAGCGTCGCGCGCTGCGCGTATTTGTTCCACGGACACACGAGCTGGCAATCGTCGCAGCCGAAGATGCGGTTGCCCATCAATGGCCGCAGTTCCACAGGGATCGGCCCATCGTGCTCGATCGTCAGATAGGAGATGCAGCGCCTGGCATCGAGCCGGTACGGTGCCACGATGGCACGCGTGGGGCACACGTCGATGCAGGCGCTGCAGCTGCCGCAGTGCGCGGAGGTGGGCTCGGTGAGCGGCAGCGCGAGGTCGACGTAGATCTCGCCGAGAAAGAACATCGAGCCGGCCTCGCGCGACAGCGTCAGCGTGTGTTTGCCGCGCCAGCCGATGCCGCTGCGCTGTGCCAGCTCCACTTCGAGCACCGGCGCCGAATCGGTGAACACGCGGTGTCCGAAGGGGCCGATCGTTGCCGCCAGCCGGTCGGCGAGTTGCTGCAGCCGCTGACGCAGCACCTTGTGGTAGTCGCGGCCCCGTGCGTAGACGGAGACCACCGCGCGATCGGGCCGCTCGAGGCGCTGCCACTCGGCCCCGCACCACGATGCGTCGGCCGCACGGGGTAAGTAGTCCATGCGCGCGGTGATCACGCGCACGGTGCCCGGCACCAGCTCCGCGGGCCGCGCACGCCGCATGCCGTGCGTGGCCATGTAGCGCATGCCGCCATGAAAACCGGCGGCCAGCCACTCGCGCAATCCGGGCTCGGCATCGCGCAAGTCGACGTCTGCCACGCCGATCTGTGAAAATCCGAGCTCGAGCGCCCAGGCGCGCAACCGATCGAGGATTTGAGCCCCGTCGACCGCAGGCAAGCCAGAACCCACCTCGTGACCCATCCGCCGATTCTAGAAAGCCGCACGATCGCTTGGACTTCCGAGTCCGATTGCGCCGCCTTCGCTGAATCGCTGGCCCACAAGGCCACGCTGCAAGACGCCTTCATCGCGCTCGAGGGTCCACTGGGTGCCGGCAAGACCACCTTTGCACGCCACCTGCTGCGCGCGCTGGGCGTCACCGGCCGCATCAAGAGCCCGACCTACGCGCTGCTCGAGCCGTACGAGCTGCCCGGCCTGCACGCGTCGCACCTGGACTTCTACCGCTTCGACGACCCGCGCGAGTGGGTCGATGCCGGTCTGCGCGAGGTGTTCGAGCAGCCGGGCTTGAAGCTCGTCGAGTGGCCCGACAAGGCCGGCGCGCTGCTGCCCGCGGCCGACCTGCGTGTGTGCATCACGCCACGCACCGACGGCACGCGCGACGTGGCTGTGCACGCCGAGACCCCGCGCGGCGTTGAGCTGCTCGCATGACGCGCCTTTCAACCACTCGAAGAGCCTGGCTGCAGCAAAGCGGCGCGCTCGTGCTGCTGCTGTCGGCGCGGCAACTCGCCTGGGGCGCCAGCATCGTCGCGGTGCGCGTGTGGCCCGCCGCCGACTACACGCGGGTGACGATCGAATCGGACCAAGCGCTGGCGGCCAAGCACTTCATGACCGACAACCCACCACGCCTGGTGGTCGACATCGACCAGCTCGAGCTGAGCCCCACGCTGCGCGAGCTGGTCGGCAAGGTGCAATCGGATGATCCCTTCATCGCCGGCGTGCGTGTCGGTCAGAACCAGCCGCGGCTGGTGCGGCTGGTGGTCGACCTCAAGCAATCGGTGCGGCCGCAGCAGTTCACGCTCGAGCCGGTGGCCGCGTATGGCCACCGCTTGGTGTTCGACCTGTACCCGTTGCAGGAGCGTGACCCGCTGCTGGAGATCATCCGCGACAAGGATCGCGCCGACAAACGCGCCGAGCAAGCGGTGCGCGATTCGCTGGGCGAGCTGATCGGCCGCATCGAACGGCCAGCGTCGGCTGCGGCGCCAGTGGCCCGGGCCGCTTCCGTGCTGAGTTCGCCGGCACCGGAGCCCCCGCCCAGCGGGCGCGCGCGGCGCGAGGTCGACCGCCTGACCATCGTGGCGATCGATCCCGGGCACGGCGGCGAGGACCCCGGCGCCATCGGGCCCAGCGGCCTGAGGGAGAAGGACGTGGTGCTCGCGGTCGCGCTGCGCCTGCGCGAGCGCCTGAACGCTCTGCCCGGGCTGCGCGTCATGCTGACGCGCGACGGTGACTTCTTCGTGCCGCTGCAAGACCGTGTGCGCAAGGCACGCCGCGTGCAGGCCGATCTGTTCGTGTCGATCCATGCCGACGCCTTCTTGACACCGCGCGCGCGCGGCGCGTCGGTGTTTGCGTTGTCGTCGGGCGCGGCCACCAGCGCTGCCGCGCGCTGGATCGCCGACAAGGAGAACGAGGCCGATCTAGTGGGCGGCGTCAACCAACGCGCGGTGAAAGACGCGCAGGTGCTGCGCGCGATGCTCGAGATGAGCACCGCCGCGCAGATCAAAGACAGCCTGCGCGTGGGCGACGAGGTGTTGCAGAACATCGGGCGCGTGGGCCACCTGCACAAGGGCCGGGTCGAGCAGGCCGGCTTCGCGGTGCTCAAGGCGCCCGACATCCCGTCGATCCTGGTGGAGACGGCTTTCATCTCCAACCCGGAGGAAGAAGCCTTGCTGCGCACCGCCAAGTACCAGGACAAGCTGGTCGACGCGCTGGTCACCGGCATGCACCGCTACTTCATCAAGCACCCGCCGCAAATGCGGCAGCGCGTGCTCTAGCGTCCGTCGCCTCAGCGATCGGCCATCAGGTCGCGGGCTGCTTGTGCCGGTGGCGCCAGGCACCGAACAGCGCGAGCAACCCCGGCAGAATGATCATCGACCAGATGATGCTGCTCATGTGGGCCTGCACCCACTCGAGGTTGCCGAACAGATAGCCTGCGGTGACGACCGACACCACCCACAGCGTGCCGCCGGTCACGTCGTACAACGTGAACTTGGCGCGCGTCATCTGCGCGACGCCGGCCACGAACGGCGCAAATGTGCGCAGGAACGGCAAGAAACGCGCCGCCACCAGCGTGATGCCACCGTACTCCTCATAAAACGCGTGGGCGCGCTCGAACGCGTGCTTGTTGAACAGCCGCGAATGCTCCCAATCGAACACGCGCAGGCCGATCAGCGTGCCGATGGTGTAGTTGGTCTGGTTGCCCAACACGGCCGCCGCGATCAACAGCGGCACCGCCAACGCGTAGTTCATCAGGCCGACGCCGCACAGCGCCCCGATGATGAACAGCAGCGAATCGCCCGGCAGGAACGGCATCACCACCAGGCCGGTCTCGACGAAGATGACGATGAACAACAGGGCATACACCCAGGCGCCGTGCTGCTCGACGAACTGGCGCAGGTGCGCGTCCACGTGCAGCACGAAGTCGATCAGGAAGCCGAGGATCTCCACGGGCAACCATTATCCAGGCAGGCTCGAAGGCGCCCTTCTACAATCGCGCGACCATGCAGGCCACGTTGGACAGCGTTGCACGGCGGCCGATCCGCGAGTTGCCTGGTGAGCTGATCAGTCAGATCGCCGCCGGCGAGGTGGTCGAGCGGCCCGCGTCGGTGGTGCGCGAGCTGGTCGACAACGCACTCGATGCCGCGGCGAGCCGCATCGTGGTGCGGCTGCGTGGCGGCGGCGTGCGCGCGATCGTGGTCGAAGACGATGGCCTGGGCATTGCCGCCGACGAACTGGCGCTGGCGTTGAAGCGCCACGCCACCAGCAAGATCGCGTCGCTCGACGACCTCGAGCAGGTGGCGACCATGGGCTTTCGCGGCGAGGCGCTGGCCGCCATCGCATCGGTGTCGGAGCTGACGCTGACCAGTCGCGCCGACGGTGCCAGCCACGCGCATGCACTGCACGCCGGCTCTGGCGAGCTGGCGCCCGCCGCCCGCGCGCGCGGCACGACGGTCGAAGTCAGCGAGTTGTTCTTCAACACGCCGGCGCGCCGCAAGTTCATGAAGAGCGAAGCCACCGAGCTCGCGCACTGCACCGAAGCGTTGCGGCGCCATGCGCTGGCGCGGCCCGACGTGGAGTTCGCGCTGTGGCACGACGGGCGGCTGTTGCACCAATGGCGCGCCGCACCGCCCGAGCAGCGGCTGCGAGACGTGCTCGGCGACGGCTTCATCGGCGCCAGCCGCGTGCTGGCCAGCGAGGTAGGCCCGCTGGCGCTGCACGGCCGCGTCGGCCTGCCCGATGCGGCTCGCGCGCGCGCCGATCTGCAGTATCTGTTCGTCAATGGCCGCCACGTGCGCGACCGCCTGGTGGCGCATGCCGTGCGCAGCGCCTACGACGACGTGCTGCATGGCCAACGCCAACCGGCGTACGCCCTGTTCCTGCGCATTGCGCCGTCGCTGGTCGATGTCAACGTGCATCCCACCAAGGTCGAGGTGCGCTTTCGCGACGGCCGGGCGATGCACCAGGCCGTGCTGCATGCAGTGGAGGCCACGCTGGCATTGCCACGCAGCGGCGACCCCCATGGCGACACTGCGCATTCGCAGGCGGTCGGCGTGGCACCCACCGATGGCAGCGCCTCGCCCCTCTTGCCGGGTCGCACGCAGGCCTCGCTGGGTCTGCCGTTGGCCACCCGACTGCAGGCATTCGAGCCGCTGCGTGGCAATGCCAGCGTGGCCTCCACTGCATGCAGCACGGCCTGGTGCAGCGCCCGGCCGTCGCGAAAGCGCACCTCGACCTTGGTGGGATGCACGTTGACATCGACCAGCGACGGCGCAATGCGCAGGAACAG
>JBIODO010000186.1:0-8168 GCA_044445225.1 Burkholderiales bacterium | reverse complement strand
GCATCGCCGATCGTCAGCACGAACGCCGCCGGCCAGACTGCCGCCATCGCAGCACACCGAGTTGCGACGGCTTAAGCGCCCGAAAGGCGCATCGATCGTTTCGTTAGGAGCCCGTCATGTTGTATTACGCCGTTGTGTTCTTCGTCATCGCTCTCGTCGCCGCCCTGTTCGGCTTTGGCGGGATTGCCGCCAGCGCGGTGGGGATCGCCAAGATCCTGTTCATTGTGTTCGCCGTCCTGACCGTGGCCAGCCTGCTGTTCGGATTGATCCGCAGCAGCTGAACCTGATCCACACGAAAGGCGCGTGACCAACACCCACGTGCAACCATCCATTTGCGACTGAAGAAGGAACACCATGAACTGGGAACGCATTCAAGGCAACTGGAAACAACTCACCGGCAAGGCCAAGGAACAATGGGGCAAGCTGACCCACGACGACTGGGACGTCGTGGCCGGCCGCCGCGATCAGTTCGCCGGCAAGGTGCAAGAGCGCTACGGCCTGGCCAAGGAAGAGGCCGAAAAGCGCATTGCCGAATGGGAACGCAAGGCGACCGACGCCTGGTTCGTCGAGGACAAGGCGCCAAAGAAGTAGCCGCCAGGCGTTTCAGGCGGCATGCGCCTGCGCAGCCAGCGGCTGCGGCTTGACGCGCAGCGCCCACGCCACACCGGCCGCCAGCAGGCCGATGCCCAGCAGCGTGATCGGCTCGGGCATGCGGCCTCGCAACGTGAACGCATAAGCCAGCGCCGACAAGGTTTCGAAGACGATCAGCTGCCCGGCCAATGTGGTGGGCAGCCGCTGGCTGGCCTCATTCCAGCACAACGTGCCCAGCCACGACGCGAACAGGCCGATCGCGAACATCAGCGCGATGAAGAATCCCGGCCGCGGCCCGAACGGCATCGCAAACGGATCGGCCCGCGCCGCCGTCCAGCCCCACCACAGCGCGTACCCTGCCAGCGCCAGCGGCAACGTGGCCACGCCCTGCGCGGTGGCCCAGCCGCGCGGATGGCGATCAGGGTGCGCGCGCAGCCAGTCTGCGTTGCGGATCGGATACCAGGTCCAGCAGGCCACCGCGCCCACCGCCAGCGACGCGCCCCATGCATAACGCCACAAATCGGCGGACGGATCGGCGCGCAACGCGACGATCTCGGCCTGGTTGACGCAACCGATGCCCGCGCCGATCAGCAGCAGCGAGGGCGCCAGCTGGCCCCAGGGCAAGCGCCCGTCGCGCCGCGCGTCGCGCAGATTCGAAGTGATCGCGATCACCACCGGCAGCGTGCCGATGATCATCGTCGGCAGCGGCCCGCCGGCGCGCTGGATGCTGCTCGCCAGGAACATGTAGTAGACGATGTTGCCCACCAGCGCCAGCTTGAGCGCCTCGATCCAATCGGCGCGCGTCAGCTGCCGCAACGTGGCGCGATCCAGCCACGCCAGCGGCAGCGCGATCAGGCCGAACGCGAGGTAGCGGCCGAACGACTGCAGAGCCGCGGGGTACTCCGGCAGCAGCAAGGGGCCGACGAACACCAGGCCCCACATCAGCCCCGCCGCCAGTGCAAACAGGGCCCCCGACCACAGTGACGATGCGCGCAGCATGAGGCCGCGAGTGTCGCCGAAGCGGCGCGCGTCACCGGCGCCCGTGGGCCGCGGGGCGGCATGCCGTGCTCGACTTGAGTGCCCTGGCTCAGGGTGACGTCGCGACGCGCTGCACCGGCAGCTTCCAGGCGCCGCTCAAGATCTCATCGTTCGTGAGGCGCCGCACCTCGACCTGAGCCACCCCGCCGATGCGCAGTCGTCGCGCGGCGGCGCGGCTCAGATCGATGATGCGGCCCTTGACGAACGGCCCGCGGTCGTTGACCTTCACCACCACCTGGCGCCCGTTGGCCGGGTTGCGCACCAGCGCGTAACTCGGCAGCGGCATCGTCTTGTGCGCGGCAGTCATCGCGTTCATGTCGTAGCGCTCGCCGGTGGCGGTGCGCCGGCCGTGGAACGGCGCGCCGTACCAAGAGGCCAACCCGGTCTCGTAGATCGGCACATCGGTGGTCTCGGGCTCGTAGCGTTCGCCTTTGATTTCGTAGGCGTGATTGGGTGGCCCGCTGTGCAGCCGTTCGACCCGCGGCTTGGCATCCGCCGGTGGAGGTGGCGGCATCGGCTTGGGCGGCGCGGGTGGTGGTGGTGGCGGTGCCACCACCGGCGGCGGCGCCGGCGGCTCGGGTGGCGGCGCCAGCAGGCCGCAGCCGGGCAACACCGCCGCGGCCAGCAGGCCGACGGCGAGCGCCCGATGACGATGATGAGCCCACACAACCATCGCGAGCACTGTGGTCAGCGCAGTCGCGTACAGGTGTTTCGAAGGCGTGAGAGCCGTGGCCTGCGTGATCGGACGCACGCCGATCGGCGCTGTTACGCCGCTGTGCTTGACAGCGGCGCGCTTGGCTATGCTTGGCCGTACGACGACACATTCGGAGACGTGCCATGGCCAAGGAACATCTGCTCGCGCTCGACCAGGGCACTTCGAGTTCGCGTGCGATCGTGTTCCACGCCAGCGGCCGCATCGTGGCGATGGCGCAGCGCGAGTTCCGCCAGATCTACCCGCAGCCCGGCTGGGTGGAGCACGACGCCAACGAGATCTGGGACACGCAGCTCGCGGTGGCGCGCGAGGCCATCGCCGAGTCCGGCCTGACAGCCGGCGACATGGCGGCGCTGGGCATCACCAACCAGCGCGAGACCACGCTGCTGTGGAACCGCGTGAGCGGCGCGCCGATCCACCACGCGATCGTCTGGCAGGATCGCCGCACCGAGCCGCTGTGCGTGCAACTGCGCTCGCGTGAAGGCTTCGCCGACCAGGTGGCCCGTTCCACCGGCCTGGTGATCGACCCGTATTTTTCCGGCACCAAGATCCGCTGGCTGCTCGACCAGGTGAGCGGCGCGCATGTCGACGCGGCACGCGGCGCGCTGGCCTTCGGCACCATCGATTCGTGGCTGTTGTGGAAGCTCACCGGCGGGCGCGTGCACGCCACCGATGTCAGCAACGCGTCGCGCACGATGCTGTTCGACATCCGCCACAACGTGTGGGACAAGGAGCTGCTCAAGGCGCTGCACATCCCCGACAGCCTGCTGCCCAACGTGCTGCCGTCGAGCCACCAGTCCGGCGAGACCGAAGCGCAGTGGTTCGGCGCGCCGATTCCAATCGCCGGCATCGCGGGCGACCAGCAAAGCGCGCTGTTCGGCCAGGCCTGTTTCAAGGCCGGGCTGGCCAAGAACACCTACGGCACCGGCTGCTTCATGCTGATGCACAGCGGTGATCGTTTTGAAACATCCCACAACGGGCTGATCACCACGGCCGCGGCACAAACCACGGCGACTCCGCAATTCGCGCTCGAGGGCAGCGTCTTCATCGGCGGCGCAGTCGTGCAGTGGCTGCGCGACGGCCTGCGTGCCATCACCGGCAGCAACGAGATCCAAGGCTTGGCAGCCACGGTGCCCGACGCCGGCGGCGTGATGTTCGTGCCGGCGTTCACCGGCCTCGGTGCGCCGTACTGGAACGCCGATGCGCGCGGCGCGATTGTCGGCCTCACGCGCGGCAGCACGGTGGCGCACATCGCGCGCGCGGCGCTGGAGAGCATCGCGTTCCAGTGCGCGGCGCTGTTGCAGGCGATGGCGCGCGACGCCAGCGCGGGCAGCGGCTCGAGCGCGGTGACCGAGCTGCGCGTCGACGGTGGCGCCAGCGTCAACGATCTGCTGATGCAGTTCCAGGCCGACCTGCTCGGCATTCCGGTGGTGCGGCCCAAGGTCGTGGAGACCACCGCGCTCGGCGCCGCCTACCTCGCGGGCCTGGCCGTGGGCGTCTACAAGAGCCTCGACGAGCTGGCAGCGCAATGGCAGGTCGAGCGGCGCTTCCTGCCGACGATGCCGCGCGAGCGGGTGGCCGAGCTGATGGCGCGCTGGGAGCACGCGGTGCGGCAGACCGTGGCGATCTGAGTCGCGCGGGTACACGCTGCTGACACCCCGTTGTCAGCAGCACCCCCGCACGATGTCGACTCCTTCCACTGCAACTCCCAAGGAGAGAGTCATGTCCGGTGATGCCATCAGCTGGTTCGAGATCCCGGTGCGCGACCTGGCCCGCGCCCAACGCTTCTACGAGGCCGTGCTCGGCCGCACATTGAGGCCCGAGACGATGGGCGAAGAGCGCATGGCGGTGTTCCCCGCCAGCGAAGGCCGCGCGCAGGGCTGCATCCACCTGTCGTCCAGGCCGGTCGAACCGTCGGCGGCGGGTACGCGCGTATACCTCGATTGCTCGCCGTCACTCGATGCCGCCCTCGAGCGCGTGCGCAGCGCCGGCGGGCGCATCACCACGCCGAAGGTGGCACTGCCCCCCGGCATGGGCTACTTCGCGCACGTGGCCGACACCGAGGGCAACGTGGTCGGCTTGCATGCCCTCGTGTAGATGACCCCCACGCTCATTTCGTTCGCTGCCCTCGGGGCCCGGCGAGGGCCCCTTCCGTGGCCGTGGGGCAGGGCCGGCTTGGGGCGGCCCGGCGCTCGGCCGTAGGATCGATGCATGCGACGCGCGGATCGGCTGTTCCAGTTGGTGCAGCTGATCCGCGGGCGTCGGCTCACCACCGCCGAGTGGCTGGCCGCGCGCCTGGAGGTGTCGCTGCGCACGGTGTATCGCGACGTTGCCGACCTGCAGCATCAGGGCGTGCCGATCGAAGGGGAGGCCGGGGTCGGCTACCGCATGCGCGCCGGTTTTGATCTGCCGCCATTGATGTTCACCTCCGGTCAAGCCAAGGCACTCGTCGCCTGCGTCAGGCTTGCGCAGCCGCGCCTGGACACCGCACTGGCGCGCGACGCCGACGACGCGCTGTCCAAGATCCTCGCGGTGCTGCCGCCGGCGGCGCGTGCGGCCGCCGAGAGCCTGGCGGTGTATGCCCCCGCGCTGGCCAGCGACGATGCCACGCGCGAACGGCTGCGGGTGTTGCGCGAAGCCACCGAAGCACGCCGCGTCGTGCAGCTGGACTACGACAGCCTGCAAGGCGCCTCGTCGCAGCGGCGGGTGCGACCGCTGGGCGTCTTCTACTGGGACGCGGTGTGGACCTTGGCGGGCTGGTGCGAATGGCGGCAGGACTTCCGCAGCTTTCGCGTCGACCGCATCCGCGCGTTGCAGCCGCTGCCCGAGTCGTTCCGCGACGAGGCCGGCAAGACGCTGGCCGACCTGTTGCGGCTGGTGCGCGCGACCTGATGCGCTCGCCGATCGGGCAGACCTGTCGAACGCTCAGGCCAGGCTGGCCAACACGGCGCGCACCTGCGGCCATTGCGGCAATGGCGCCACGGCACCCGGCCCCAAGGTGCTGAGCGCTGCCGCCACGTTGGCCGCACGCGCTGCGGCCACGATGTCGTCGCCCGCTGCCAGCCGCGCCAGCAACGTGCCGGCAAAGCAATCGCCGGCGCCGGTGGCATCGACCGCAGACACCGAATAGGGAGGCAGACGCGTCACGCCGCTGCGCTGCGACACCCAGCAGCCTTGCGCGCCGAGCTTCAACACCACGATCGGTGCACCCA
The DNA here is from genome assembly GCA_044445225.1 of Burkholderiales bacterium. GTDB lineage: Bacteria > Pseudomonadota > Gammaproteobacteria > Burkholderiales > Burkholderiaceae_C > JAEUPI01. Next base: position 2,615 of record JBIODO010000186.1, on the reverse strand, counting down.
GGCCGTGGGCCCACTGCAGCGCCTCTTCGGGCGTTCGCGTGCCGGCCAGCAGCGCCACCTCGTCGAGGCTTGGCAGAAAGATGTCGGCCACGCCCGCGGTGCCTTCGACCACCGGGCGCGCGGCCTCGGCGCTCCACAACCGCGGCCGAAAGTTCAGGTCGTAGGCCACGCGCGCGTGCTGCGCCCGCGCGCGCTCGATCGCCACCGCCACGACGGCACGGGCGCTGGCCGAGATGGCCTGCGAGATGCCCGATACGTGCAGCGTGCGTGCGCGGCCGGCCTGTTGAATGCAAGGCGCGAACGCCGCATCGTCGGGCGCCATCCGGCTGGCCGCGCTGCCGGCGCGTCGGTAGGTGAAGGCATGGCCCTGCGCGCCATGGGTGACGAAGTAGACGCCGGTCTCACCAGCAGCCAGTACGCGCACTCCCGCGGTGTCGACGCCTTCGTCGCGCCACAGCGCCAGCAACTGGGCACCGAACACGTCATCGCCCACCTGCGTGATGTAGCCGCTGCGCGCGCCGATGCGTGCGGCAGCGATCGCACAATTGGAGGTGTCGCCCCCGAAGCCCGCGGTGTAGCGCGTGGGGTCGTCCGGGGTCTGGTTGAACTCGACCATCGCCTCGCCCAGGCACACCAAGTCCAGCGGCAGCGACGGTGTTGCGCTCATCGAGCGCGAAACTATCAGAAATGGATCGTCACCGCATCGACGACGTTGAACGCCGCGTCGACGATCGGCATCCAGTGCCACTTGTCGAACGTGGTGCACGGGTGCGAGATGCCGAGCACCACGCGGTCGCCGATGGCGAGCGGGCAAGGGCCGCCGGCGTCGAACCGCAGGTAGGCGTGCTGGTCGTTGAGCGCCGTGACATGCCACTGCGGATCCACCGGCTCGATGCGCCGCGCATCGGCCGGCGCCCAGCCGATCGGTTGCGGCAGCCCCATGTCGAAGCCGACATCGCGCCGCCCCGCGGTGAGAATCGCGAGCCCGGGCTCGGGCAGGCTCTGCACGCAGCTCCACAGTTGCAGCGCGGGCTTCAAGCCACTCGAGCCGTCGCCGCATCCGCAGCGCTCGATGACCCGCTGCACCAACCGCTGATAGTGCCCGTGGTCGTGCGTGACGTAGCACCCCGAGCGCAACAGGCCGCGCACCGGGCGTTGCAGATTCAACCGCATGCGTGCGGCCACCAGATCGAAGATGCCCGAGCCGCCCGCCGAAACGATGACCTCGTCGGACTCGAACAGCGCCTCGCGGTCGCAAGCCTGCGCCACGTCGGCCAGGCGCTGCATCAATGCGGCGGCGTATTCGCTGTCGCGATCGGTGTCGCCGGTCGCACCGAGCCCCTCATAGCATTCGATGCCGACCAGCCGCACTGCCGCGCTGGCGCGCAACGCGCGTGCCAGCGCGAGCGCGGCTGCCGGTTCGCGAACCCCGGTGCGGCCACCGGGCACCCCGATCTCGAGCAGCACCTCGAACGGCATGGCTTGGCCGTGTGTGCGCGACCAGGCCTCGATGCGCGAGAGTTGCGCCAACGAATCGGCCAGGAACACCACGCGCAGATCGCTGTGTTGCGCACGCAGCGCCTGCAGCGCCGCGAGTTCGATGTGTTGCACCAGCTGGTTGGCGATCAGCGCACGGCGCACGCCGGCGGCCACGCCGACGCGCAGCTGGAACACGTTGGCAAACGTGATGCCCCAGGCGCCCGCGTCGAGCTGCCGGGAAAACAGCTGCGGCGACATCGTGGTCTTGCCGTGCGGCGCGAGATCGACGTCCTGACTGCGCGCATAGGCCTGCATCCACTGGATGTTGTGCGCCAGCGCGTCGCGGTCGAGCGCAGCCAGCGGCAGCGGCAGGTCGCCGGCCAGCAGGTTCCAGCGACGCGCGGCGATGTCACTCGGCGCCAGCGGCGGCGCATCAGGCGGGAAGCCCTTCAGCCAGGGGCCGAGCGTCAGTGCCATCGCTGCGGCGTGTCAGGTTGGCCGAGCAAGCGCACGAGCTCTTCCAGGCTATCGAGGTTGTGCACCGGCAAGAAACGATCGACGTGCGGCAACATCGCGCGAATGCCCGCGGCCTTGGGCTGGAAGCGGTCGAAGCGCAGCAGCGGGTTCAGCCAGATCAAGCGACGGCAGCTCTTGGCCAGGCGCTCCATCTCGTGCGACAGCGCCAACGTGTCGCCGTGCTCGAGGCCGTCGCTGATCAACAGCACCGTGGTGCGGCTGCTCAAGGCACGGCGCGCCCAGCGCTGGTTGAACTCGTGCAGGCAGGTCGTGATGCGGGTGCCGCCCGACCAGTCTTCGACCGCGCGCACCACCTGGGCGACGGCGACGTCGGGATCGCGGCTTTTCAACAGGCGCGTGGTGCGCGTCAGCCGCGTGCCGAAGACGAAACTCTCCACCCGCGCTTCGGCGTGCCCGAGCGCGTGTGCGAAGTGCAGCAGCATGCGCGAGTAGCGGCTCATCGAGCCCGAGATGTCGGCCAGCACCACCATCGGCGCCGGCAGCGGGCGCGGCCGCCGCCAGCGCAGCTCGCCGAGTTCGCCGCCATGACGCGCCATCGTCTGCAGGGTGCCGCGCCAGTCGATGCGGCCGGCACGAAAGGAGCGCTCGCCGCGCCGCGT
>JBIODO010000185.1:0-8176 GCA_044445225.1 Burkholderiales bacterium | reverse complement strand
GGGCAGGCCGAAGCCCTCCATGTTGATGAGGCGGCGGATGCGCTCGGGCCGCGAGCCCGCATACGTCATCACCACGTTGCCACCCATGCTGTGGCCGGCGAGGTCGACCGGGGCGCCCGGCGACAGCGCGTCGAGCAGGCCATCGAGGTCGCCGGGATAGTCGGCGAACCAGTAGCTGTCGGTGCCCGGCGGCACGCCCGTGCGGCCGAAGCCGCGCCAATCGGGCGCGGCGATCACGCGGTCGTCGCGCATCGCATCGACCACGAACTGCAGTGACGCGCCGACATCCATCCAGCCGTGCATCCACACCAGCAGTGGACGCTCGCGCGCGAGGGTTGCCGGATCACCCCACAGGTTCACGTGATAGCGCAGGCCGCGCACTGCGAGGTAGCGGCTCTGCGCGGGCCGCCGCACGGCATAGGCGCTGGTTGTCATGGCTCACTGTAGTGCAGGTGGTTGCCGGCCGCTGTCGGCACGGTGACAGAATGGCCGCATGAGCATTCACAAACACATGCTGCGTGCCGCCGAACCGCGCGACGTGGCAGCGATCGTCGGCCTGATTCGCGAACTGGCCGAGTTTGAACGGCTCACGCATCTGCTGCGTGTGACGCCCGAGACGTTGCGGCCGCACCTGTTCGGCGACAAGCCGGTGGTCGAATGCGTGGTCGGCGAGCTTGGCGGCGAGGTGGTCGCGTTCGCGTTGTTCTTCACCAACTTCTCCACCTTCCTGGCCAAGCCCGGGCTGTACCTCGAAGACCTGTACGTCAAGCCCGAGCACCGTGGCCGCGGTCTCGGGCGTGCGCTGCTCGAGCACCTGGGCGCGCTGGCCGTGCAGCGCGACTACGGCCGCTTCGAGTGGAGCGTGCTCGACTGGAACGAGCATGCGATCCGCTTCTACAAGGGCATGGGCGCCACCGTGATGCCCGAGTGGCGCATTTGCCGCGTCACCGGCGAGGCGCTGCAGAATTTTGCGCGATGAGCACTGCCATGGCCGACCGCTACGACGCGATCTACAACGGCTTTCGCTGGCACGTGCCCGAGCGTCTCAATCTGGCCGAGGTGTGCTGCGCACGCTGGGCGCGCGACACGCCCGATGCGGTGGCGATCCGCTGCGAGCAGGAAAACGGCACGCGCCTGCGCGTGAGCTATGGGCAGCTGCATCGCCAGGCGAGCCGCGCCGCCAACCTGCTGCGCACGCTTGACGTGCAGCGTGGCGACCGTGTGGCGATCGTGCTGCCGCAGCGCATCGACACCGCGGTGGCGCACATGGCGGTGTCCATGATCGGTGCGGTGGCAATGCCGCTGTCGATGCTGTTCGGCGTCGATGCGATGCAGTACCGGTTGCGCGACAGCGGTGCCTGCTGCGCGGTCGTCGACGCGGCCGTGCTGGCCAACGTGCTGGCCGCGCGCGCCGATTGCCCGGCGCTGGCGCACGTGGTCACCGTCGGCAGCGCCGACGGGCAGAGCGACGTCGACTGGCTCGACGCATTGCGCGCCCAGAGCGAACATTGCAATCCCGTGGACACCGCGGCCGACGATCCGGCGATCCTGATCTACACCAGCGGCACCACCGGGCCGCCCAAGGGTGCGCTGATCGCGCAGCGAGGGCTGATCGGCAACCTCACTGGATTCGTGTGCAGCCAGAACTGGTACCCACAGGACGACGCGGTGTTCTGGTCCCCGGCGGACTGGGCCTGGACGGGTGGTTTGATGGATGCACTGCTGCCCACGCTGTACTTCGGCCGCGAGATCATCGGCTACCAGGGGCGCTTCGACCCGATCAAGGCGTTCGAGCTGCTGCAGCGCTATCGCGTGACGCACACGTTTTTGTTTCCCACCGCGCTGAAGGCGATGATGAAGGCGGTGCCCGCGCCGCGCGGGCGCTACGCGTTGCGGCTGCGCGCGATCATGAGCGCGGGCGAGGCGGTGGGCGACGCCGTGTTTGCGTATTGCGAGGGTGCACTCGGCGTCACCGTCAACGAGATGTTCGGCCAGACCGAGATCAACTACCTGGTCGGCAACTGCGGCCGCACGCTCGACGGCCGCCGGCGCAGCGCGCAGGGCTGGCCCGCGCGCGCGGGCAGCATGGGGCGGCCGTATCCGGGCCACCGCGTCGCGGTGATCGACGAACAGGGCAACGAATGCCCGCGGGGCACGCCCGGCGACGTGGCGGTGCACCGGCGCGACATTCACGGCGATCCGGATCCCGTGTTCTTTCTCGGCTACTGGCACAACGCCGATGCCACGCGCGCCAAGTTCACCGGCGATCCAGACGACAGCTGGTGCCGCACCGGCGACACCGCGGTGATGGATGCCGACGGCTACCTCTGGTACCAGGGTCGCAGCGACGACATGTTCAAGTCGGCGGGCTATCGCATCGGTCCCAGCGAGGTGGAGAACTGCCTGGTCAAGCACCCAGCAGTGGCCAACGCGGCCGTGGTGCCCAAGCCCGATGCCGAGCGTGGCGCGCTGGTCAAGGCGTTCGTCGTGCTGGCCGAGGGCGCCCAGGCGAGTGCCGCATTGATCGCCGAGTTACAGGCCCATGTGCGCGGCAAGCTTGCGCCCTATGAATACCCCAAGGAGATCGAGTTCATCAATGCGCTGCCGATGACCACCACCGGCAAAGTGCAACGAGGCGTATTGCGCCGCCTCGAAGCGCAGCGCGCTGCCCGTGACTGAGTACCGCCGCCGCATCATCGGCCAGTCATAGACTGCAGGCTTCGTCATAGCTTTCGGGGCGCGGGGATGAAGATTCAACAGTGGGTGGCCATCGGCGCACTCGTGTCGGCGGCCGCAGCGGCCAGCGCGCAAACGGTGTACTTCGGCGGGGCGGGTGGCGCCACGCGCAGCAACGCCGACTGCACGGGCACGTTGAGCTGCGACAACAACAGCACCGGCTGGAAGGCCTATGCCGGCTACAACATCAACCCGATGTTCGGCGTCGAGGTGGTGGGCTACGACATGGGCAGGCCCAAAGCCACGGTCCTCATTCCCGGGTTCAACCCGATCGACGCGTCGCTGAAGACCACCGGCTTCGCATTGGCCGGCGTGATCAATGTGCCGCTGGGCACGAGCGTCGATCTGATGGGCCGCCTCGGCGTGGCCTCCAACAAGCTGCAGGCCGACGCCACGAGTGGCAACCTGAGCGGCAGCGACAGCGAAACCAGCACGCAGCCGCTGTGGGGGATCGGCCTGGCGTTCAAGATCAGCCCCAACGTGGCCATCCGCACTGAGCTCGACGGCACGTCGGCCACCTTCGGCGGCGAGCGCTTCGACACAACACTGCTCTCGCTCGGTCTGTCATTCAAGTTCTGACGGGCGCCGCGCGACGCGGCGCAGCAGGGTCCGATGCGTCGGGCCCTTTTCTTTTGTCGCGGCGCGTGCGACGAGTGGATGAGGCGGCCGGCGCTCGCGGGGTCTTCGCGCATCGGGCACACTGCGCCCCTCCGAGCACAAGGACCACCATGGAGCACACCCCACTGGGCCGCGGCGGCCCCACAGTCAGCCGCGTCGGACTCGGCACGATGACATTCGGCGAGCAGGTGTCGCAGGCCGACGCCTTCGCCATTCTCGATCGCGCGCTCGAGCGCGGCGTGACGCTGATCGACACCGCCGAGATGTACCCGGTGCCGGCGCGCCGCGAGACCTACACCACCACCGAGACGATCATCGGCCACTGGTTCGACGCGCGGCCCGGCGTGCGCCAGCGCGTGGTGCTGGCCACCAAGGTGGCCGGACCGTCGCGCGGCATGGATTGGGTGCGCGGCGGTGGCAGCGATCTGAGGACTGAAGACATCGCATCGGCGTGCCACGACAGCCTGCGGCGCCTGCGCACCGACGTGATCGATCTCTACCAGATCCACTGGCCCAATCGCAATGCGCCGTCGTTCGGTGCGATGTATTTCGATCCCAGCAAGGACCGCAACTTCACGTCGGTCCACGACCAGTTGCAGGCACTGACGGCGCTGGTGCGCGCCGGCAAGGTGCGGCACATCGGCCTGTCGAACGAAACGCCGTGGGGCCTCGGCGAGTTCGTGCGCGTGGCCGAGGCGCATGGGCTGGCACGCGTGGTCAGCGTGCAAAACCCGTACACGCTGGTCAATCGCGTGGTCGACAACGGGTTGGACGAGGCGATGCATCGCAGCGACGTGTCGCTGCTGGCGTACTCGCCGCTCGGCTTCGGTACGCTGACCGGCAAGTACGACGAGGTCGGCCTCGACGCCGAGCGCCCGCAGCTCGGCCGCCTGGCGCGCTTTGCCAGCATGCGTGCGCAGCGCTGGGGCCGCGCCGAGACGCTGGCCGCGGCGCGCCGCTACAACGCGCTGGCGCGCGAGGCGGGGCTGACGCCCACGCGGCTGGCGCTGGCTTTCGTCTACGGCAACTGGCGCGTGGCCAGCACGTTGATCGGCGTGACCACGCTGGCGCAGCTCGACGAGTGCCTCGACGCCTGGGGCACCCCGCTGCCGGCCGACCTGCTGGCGCGCATCGATGCCGTCCGGCGCGAGATTCGCGACCCGGCGCAGTGACGTTCTTGTTTGCCCCCATGCTCACTTCCTTGGCTTCGGCCGGCGCTTCGCGCCTTCACATCGCTGCGCGATGTGAGCCTGTACCGCAACCGCCCGCGGCGGTTGTCGCTGCCCTCACAGGGGGCGCAGCCGGGCTTGGGAGCGGCCCGGCGCCCGGCTGACCGCTTCGATGGCGAAGAAGGACAAGCACGTCAGCGCCACACCGGCCACCGAGTGGCTGCGCGAGCACGGCGTGCCGTTCAGCGAACACGTGTACGACTACGTCGACCGCGGCGGCACGGCCGAGTCGGCGCGTCAGCTCGGCGTCGACGAACACATGGTGGTCAAGACGCTGGTGATGCGCGACGAGCGCGCCGAGCCGCTGATCGTGCTGATGCATGGCGACGCCAGTGTCAGCACCAAGAACCTGGCGCGCGCGATCGGCGCCAAGAGCGTCGAGCCGTGCACGCCCGAAGACGCGCAGCGCGCCAGCGGCTACCTCGTGGGCGGCACTTCGCCGTTCGGCACGCGCCGTGCTCTGCGCGTGTTCGTCGAGGCCAGCGTGCTCGAGCTGCCGCGCATCCTGATCAACGGCGGGCGGCGCGGCTACCTGGTGGGCATCGCGCCGGGCGTGCTGGTGGATGCGCTGGGCGCCAAGCCGGTGCACTGCGCCCTGTAGTGCGCTGTTCAGGGCTTGTGCTCGGGCGCGCCGAGCGCGCGCACCGGCGCCTGCAGCTGCAGCGTTTCGCGCTTGCCGTCCTTGCCTTCGATCACCAGGCTGAGCGGCACCATGTCGCCGGCGTTGAGCTGCTGCTTCAGGTCCATCAGCATCACGTGGTAGCCGCCGGGCTTGAGCTCGATCGTCTGGCCGGCCGGCAACTGGAGCGACTCGACCGCGCGCATGCGCATCGTCGTGCCCTCCATCGCCATCTCGTGCACCTGGGCCACGCCGGCCACCGGCGAGGTCACCGACAGCAGCTTGCCGCCTTGCGCCGACGTGATCTGCATGAACGCGCCGCTGGCCTTTTGCTGGGCCACCGTGCCGCGCACCCAGGCGTCCTTGACGGTGGTCTGGCCCCACACCGCGCCGGCGGTTGCCAGCGCCGCAACGGCGAGAGTGGATTGCAGGATTCGAATCATGGATTGCTCCTTGACAAACGGGAGGATTCAGAACAACGCCGTGTAGCCCAACGCGAAGCCGGTTCTGGGCACCAGCTGGATGCCGTTGACGCGCTGGTAAACAGGGACCACCACGTAGCCATACAGCAAGCCGCTCGCGCCGACTGCCCAGTTGAGCCCGGGCGACAGCGAGACGAATGTCCCGCCACTGTTGTCGGGCTCGGATTGCGCACCGCTGTCTCGGGCCTTGTCGAGCAAGCTGACTTGCAGCACGCCACTGACCGCCGGCGTGATCGTATGCGACCAGCCGCCCGCCAGCTCGATGCGGCGACCGGGCTTGAAGTCTTCGCGCGAGTTCAATGGCTGCACCCAAGTGGCCTGCAGATTCAGCGCATCGGTGGGCACGATCATTCGCCGCCCCGCGAGGCCCAGTACGAGGTCGGTGGTGCCGCTCCCCGGCTGCAATGCGCGCTCGGCACGTGCGCCGTCAGCGTTGGTGACGTCGATGCTGCCAGTGGGCAGCTTCAGGCCGGCCGTCGCGGCCCAGCTCGAGTCGGGCGCGTTCTGCGCGTCCTGCCAGCGCGCGAGCAGGCTCACGTCGCCCAGGCGCGTGAATTTCCAGCTCTCGCTGGGGCCGACGGTGCCGGTGCTGTCATCGACCAGGTCGTGCAGGTGGTCGCGCTTGACCACCGGCACGCGCAGCGCGAGCGACCAGTTCATGTCGAACGAGCGCTCAAGCGTTGTCACGAGGTTGGTGTTGTAGGTGTGCCGCTCGATCGCGTCCTCGCCAGTGACCTGGCTGGGGTCGATCGTGTGGGTGCCGGTCTTCAGCTTGTCCTGCGTCACCGATTCGAGCCGCACGTCCGCGCTCCAGCCGACGTGGTCCCAGGTGCCCAGAGCGAAACGGTCGTTGAGCAGCGTGCAGAACGCCGAGCCGCACGATGCGTCGGCCGACGTCGCGCAGCCCAGCGGCAGCAGCAGCGCCGCGAGGCGCTGGTGGCACGACGGTCTCATAGAGAACTCCTCGATGATTGTCGTGGTGGCGCGGGGTCGCGGCACCGATAATGGCTTTGCTGGCCGCGCGTTCGGCCGTTCAGGCGTGGCTTGCGGCGCGGCCGGGGGATCACGATGCGCTGCGCCAAGGCGCTGCGCGTGGACTCAGAGGGTGGTCAGGCCGTCGGCGGCGCGCGCGAGTGCGCCAGCAGCCAGGCAACGGACCGCTGCGTCGGCAGCGACCGTGGCGCCGGAGCCAGAGCCCGCAGGTCGGAGCGCAGCGCGAAGGCGGACGCCTCGGGCGGCAGCGCCCAGCCGCCACAGTGCAGCGCGCAGGCGCTGCACTGCTCGAACGTGTGCGCACGTGTCGTCGATGCCGGATCGCCGGTCTGCTCGAACACCACTCGCTTGTTGCCGGTGGCGCTGCACAGTTGCGACCAGGGAGCGACGTCGCCGCGCGCATGGTGCAGCGCGTGCGCGATGCTGGGCGCCAGCGTCGCCATTGCCAGCGCCCACAACGTGGTCCAGCGGATGCAGCGGTGAGCCCAGCGTCTGCACGACATGGTGCCAGTGTACTGGTGGCGTTCGTAGGTGCGGCTGTGCCCGTGGGGAGGCATCCGACCCTGCGTTCAGAGGACGCGTACACTCGCGGCCGATTCGCCAACCCGCAGATGAACACCACGGCCTTGTGGAGCAGCCTGGCAGCGATCGTGCTGGCCTATCTGGTCGGCTCGCTGTCGTTCGCCGTGCTGGTCAGCCGCGGATTTGGTCTCGCCGACCCGCGCAGCTACGGCTCCAAGAATCCCGGCGCCACCAACGTGCTGCGCTCGGGCCACCGCGCCGCGGCCATCCTGACGCTGGTGCTCGATGCATTGAAGGGTTACCTGCCGGTGTGGCTGGCGCTGTGGCTGTCGCCGCGTTTCGGATTCGGCGACACCACGATCGCCTTCGTCGGACTGGCGGCGTTCCTCGGCCATGTGTGGCCGGTGTTCTTTCGCTTCGAGGGCGGCAAGGGCGTGGCCACCGCCGCCGGCGTGCTGCTGGCGTTCGAGTGGCAGCTCGGAGCGTTCACTCTGGCCACATGGGTCGTGATCGCCGTGTTCTTCCGGTATTCGTCGCTGGCGTCGATCGTCGCTGCGGTGTTCGCACCGTTCTTCGATTTGCTGATCTGGGGACCGTCGTCGCGATCGCTCGCCATCGCGGTGATGAGCCTGCTGCTGGTGTGGCGCCACAGCGGCAATATCCGCAAACTGCTGGCCGGCACTGAGAGCAAGCTGGGCCGCAAGGCGGCGGCCGCGGTGCCGCCGGTCGCGCACGGCAGTCACCACGGCCACGGCAAACACGAACACGGCAAGAAGAAAGGGCATTCGGCATGATCGAGCGCATCGATGCGGGCCCGCGCATGAGCGAGGCCGTGGTGCACAACGGCGTGGCCTACCTCGCCGGCCAGGTGGCCACCGGCGGCGCGATGGACGTCGCGGGCCAGACGCGCGAGGTGCTGGCGGCGATCGACGCGCTGCTGGCGCGCGCGGGCACCGACAAGACCCGCGTGCTGCGTG
>JBIODO010000184.1:0-8203 GCA_044445225.1 Burkholderiales bacterium | reverse complement strand
GTGACGAAGTAGCCGTGGCGCTCGAACTGGAAGCGCTGGTCCGCTGCAGCCTCGGCCAACGAGGGTTCGAGCCACGCCTGCGCCACCGCGAGGCTGTTGGGATTGAGCGCTTGCAGGAAATCCCGCTCGCCGGCATCGGGCTGCGGCTCGCTGAACAGACGATCGAACAGGCGCACCGTCGCGGCCACGCCGCCGCCCGCGCTGGCTGCATGTGCACCGACCCAGGTGATGGTGCCCTTGACCTTCACCGCATCGGCGCCCGGTGTGCCGCTCTTGGTGTCGGGCATCACGCGCGCCAGCACGGCGCTGACGCGCCCTTGCGCGTCCTTCTCGCAGCCGGTGCACTCAACCACCACGCCGTACTTCAGGCGCACCTTGTTGCCGGGAAACAGTCGAAAGAAACCCTTGGGCGGCACTTCGGCGAAATCGTCGCGCTCGATCCAGACCTCGGGTCCGAGCGTGAAGTGGCGTTGGCCGAGCTCGGGCCGCTGTGGGTGCGCGGGCGCGGTGCACGGCTCGCGGTGCGATGCGGCGCCGAACGCGTCGGCCCAGTTGGTGAGCTTGAGCGGCAACGCATCGAGCACCGCCATCGCCCGCGGCGCCTGGGGCTCCAGGTCGTCGCGCAACGCGATCTCGAGCACCGAGTAGTCAACCCAGATGTTGGTCTTCGAGGCGCCGGTGTCCTCGGCCATCTTGCGGATCGAGGCCGGTGTGTAGCCGCGCCGCCGCATGCCCGCCAGCGTGGGCATGCGCGGGTCGTCCCAGCCGCTGACGTGCTTGTCGTCGACCAGCTGCTTGAGCTTGCGCTTGCTGGTGATCACATACGTCAGGTTCAGGCGGCCGAACTCGATCTGCTTGGGCAGCGGCCGCTGCAGCAGGCCGCCGTCGGCAAGCTTGTCGAGCAGCCAGTCGTAGAAAGGCCGCTGGTCCTCGAACTCCAGCGTGCAGATGCTGTGGGTGATGTTCTCCAGCGCGTCCTCGATCGGATGCGCATAGGTGTACATCGGGTAGATGCACCAGCGGTCGCCCGTGTTGTGGTGCGTCGCGCGCTTGATGCGGTACAGCGTCGGGTCGCGCAGGTTGATGTTGGGCGAGGCCATGTCGATCTTCGCGCGCAACACCATCGCGCCGTCGGCGTGGCGGCCGTCGCGCATCTCGCGGAACAGCCGCAGGTTGTCGTCGCGCGAGCGGTTGCGGTAGGGGCTGTCGCTGCCGGGCGTGTTGAAGTCGCCGCGGTTGGCGCGCATCTGCTCGGCGGTTTGTTCGTCGACGTATGCAAGACCGGCTTCAATCAGGTAGACGCCTGCGCGGTACATGAAATCGAAGTAGTCGCTGGCGTAGTACAGGTGGCTGGTGCCGTTGGCATCCCAGCTCCAGCCGAGCCAATGCACCATCTCGATGATGGCGTCGACGAACTCCTGCTCTTCTTTCTCCGGGTTGGTGTCGTCGAAGCGCAGATGACACACGCCACCGAACTCCGCCGCCAGCCCGAAGTTCAGGCACACGCTCTTGGCGTGACCGATGTGCAGATAGCCGTTGGGCTCGGGTGGAAAGCGCGTGCGGATGCGTGCGGGGTCGCTGGCACCCGCGGCATGGTGCGCGGCGTCGCCGGGGCTGCCACCGAAGTGGCGCTGCGCATAACTGCCCGCCGCGAGATCGCGTTCGATCACTTGGCGCAGGAAATTTGCGGCTTTGACAGGGGTTCCGGACTTGGCAGGCGCTGACATCGAGCGGCGCGCGGATGTTTCCACGCCAGTGGGAGAGGCGCAACGATTCTATCGGCACCCTTCACAAGGCTTTACCGAGCGTGCCGGCTGCCGCGGTGAACCGAATCGCGCGCCTGGCCGTTGAAGTGCACAAGGCCAGCGTCTGGCGGGCCTGTCGAGTCGCAGGAGATTGATATGACATCCGTCGTTGCACGCACCCTGATGGCCATTGGCGCAACCGCTGCGTTGGCTGCCGGATCGGCACACGCCTCCGATGTTCACTGGAGCGTCGGCATCCAGGCCCCGATCGCACCCGGCGTCTCGGTGGGCACGGTGATTTCCAACCGCGGTGTGTTCCCTGTTGTGGCGCCGGTGCTGGTGGCGCCGCCGCCGGTGTACATACCGGAACCTGTGGTGTACGCGCCGCCGGTGTACGGTCCCCCGGTCTATGCACCGCGTGTTGTCTATGGCGCGCCGGTGTGGCTGGGCGGCCGCTGGGTGCGCTATCCGGTGCACCACCATCCGTACCCCGGTGTGTGGAACCCTGGGTTCGATCACCGCGGCCCGCCGGTGCCGGCGCGCATGCCGGGTCGCGAAGTTCGCTACTGAGACGGCTTGATCGGGGTTGGCACGCGTCGCAGATGGCGCGCGCCAACCCGGCGCTCAAGCGCGCCTGAACACCAGCACGGCGTTGGTGCCACCAAAGGCGAACGAGCTGCTGATCGCCGCATCGATGCCACCTGCAGCTTGCTGGGTTTGCAGCACGAGGTGAACGGCGCACTGCGGGTCGGGCGTTTCGCAGTGCGCGTTGGGCGGCAGCTGCTGCCGGCGCAGTGCCAGGATCGTGACCACTGCTTCCAGCGCCCCGGCTGCGCCCAGCAGGTGGCCGTGTAACGCCTTGGTCGAGCTGACGCGCAGGTCGTCAATCGCCGCGCCCCACACCGCGCGCAACGCGTCGCACTCGACCACATCGCCGATCTGGGTGGCGGTGCCGTGTGCGTTGCAGTAGCCCACCGCGTGCGGCGTCAGCCCGGCATCCGCCAGCGCCGCGCGCAAGGCACGCTGCTGGCCGGCGCTGTCGGGCTTGGTCAAGTGGGTGGCGTCGCAGGTGATGGCACTGCCAGCGAGCTCGGCGTGCACGCGCGCGCCGCGCTGCTTGGCGCGACCGGATGACTCCAGCACCAGGAAGGCCGCACCTTCGCCGAGCACGAAGCCGCTGCGATTGGCTGCGAACGGCTTGCAGGCGCACGCGGCCTCGCCAGCGTTGAACGACGCCAGCGTCTGCAACGCCTGCCACGCCGACACCACGCCGGGCACGATCAGCGCTTCTGCGCCGCCGGCGATCGCGACATCGACGTCGCCGCGCCGCACCGCGCGTGCGGCCTCGGCCAAAGCGACCGCCGACGATGCACAGGCCACCGAGTAGGTGAGCACCGGGCCCTGCACGCCGTGGCGCATCGCCACGTGGGCGGCCGGCGCGTTGGGCATGAACGCCGGCACCGTGAGCGGCGGCACGCGGCCACCGCGTGAGCCCGATGCGTAGGCGGCCTCGAGCGCTGCCGCACCGCCCATGCCGCAGCCGACGTAGACACCGATGCGATCGGGCGCCACGTCGAACGCACCGGCATCGCGCACGGCCAGGCTGGCGGCGGCCACCGCGAGTTGACTGACCCGATCGACGCCGGGCAGCTGCAGCTTGGTGAACCAGCGGGGCTCATCGAACTGCAACGTTGCCGCTGCGGCCGGCCTGGCGAGCTCGGGAAACACCGCGTGCACCGCCGACTCGCCGCGCATCAGCGCGTCGAACATGCGATCGGGATCGTCGCCGTGGGGCGAGACCAGTCCGATGCCGGTGACTGCAACCATGTCTCAACGCAGCGTCGTGCCAGGCACGCGGATGGTGGGACGGCTGCTGCGCGGAGCTGCCGCTCAGGCAACTTGCTTGGCGCGCAGCCGGTCGATCAGGTCGGCCAGGGCGGCCAGGGTCTCGATCTGCAGGTGCTCGTCGGGCAACGCGAGTCCCAATCGATCTTCGACCTCGAACAGGAATTCGGCAACGGCCAGCGAATCGAGACCTTGCTCGCGCATCGACACATTGGGGTCGAGCGCGCCGGGCTCGATGTTGTACTTGTCGCGGATGATGTTCTGCAGATCGCCGAGCGAGCTCATCACGGGGACTCCTCCGAGAGGGCCGCGCGCGTGGTGGGTCTGATCGCCCATCGCTTGCCCGTTGTCATCAGGGTGCCATGATATCGCCCCGGGGTGCGCTGCCGCGGCCACGCAGTGAGGGCACGGCGACGACCACGGCCAACAGCAGACCGGCCGCAACGTCCCACCACACGTGCTGCTTGACCGCCAGCGTCGACCACACGATCAGTGCGAACCAGCACCCATTGGCCGCGCGCACCCAGCGCGGCACGGCCAACTCACGCAGCATGCGCTCGAGCCACAACGCGGAGAAGGCGGCGGTGGCCACGTGCAGCGATGGGCAGGCGTTGCCCGCCGCATCGACGCCGCGCAGCAGATCGAAGCTCGCCGGCGCCGCGATGTCTGCCACCTGCCGCGGCACCGCCGTCGGCCACAGGTAGAAGCAAGCCAGGCCCGCGATGCACAGCCCACCGATCCACCAGCCATAGCGAATCAGCTCACGCGCGCTGGCCATCAACCCCGGTGGCAGTGCCACATACACCCACAACGAGACGTACGGCCACAGCGCCCACGGTCGAAAATCGACCCAGCGGTCGATTGCGGTGAGCGGCATCGCGAAGGCGGGCTGCGCAGGATGGCGCAGCAGATGAAAGTAGCCGACGAAGAACAGCCACATGAAGGCCGTGGTGCCAACCACCTTGAGCCAGAACCACGCGCGCAGCCGCACACGCACGCGCGCCCAGCAACCGCGCGCCGCGTCGCGCACGCGTGGCGCTGTGGGCACCGAGGGCGCCGCGGCTGGCAGCTCGCTGGCGGGCATGCCGCGCAGCCTACCACTCACCTCGCGAGAGCCCATGCCAGCCACCATGCGATGGCCATAATGCGGGAATGCGAACCGACGGCATCACACCGCAGCAAGCGCGGACGGCAGGCTTGCCGCCCCATGCGCCTCTGCCCGAGTACTACGGCAGCGAAGACGAGCACGAACGCTTCGTGCGCGACATGTTCGATGCCACCGCCGCCGACTACGAGCGGGTGGAACGGCTGCTCGCCTGGGGCACCGGCTCGTGGTATCGACGCCAGGCGCTGCGCCGCGCCGGCTTGAACGAGGGCATGCAGGTGCTCGATGTCGGCACCGGCACGGGCTTGCTGGCGCGTGAGGCGCTGGCGCTGTGCGGCGCGCAAGGCTCGCTGATCGGTGTCGACCCCAGCGCGGGCATGATGGCGCAGGCGCGTCTGCCGCGGGCAACGATGCTGCAAGGCCGCGCCGAAGCGCTGCCGTGCACCGCAGCCGTCAGCGATTTCCTGTGCATGGGCTACGCGCTGCGGCACCTGAGCGACCTGGACCAGGCGCTGTCGGAATTCTTTCGCGTGCTGCGACCGGGCGGACGCTTGCTGATGCTGGAGATCACGCGGCCGCGCGGCGCTCTGGCGCAGTGGGCTCTGAAGGGCTACATGCGCACGCTGGTTCCGGTGGCGGCGCGGTTGGTGACGCGGCGCGCCGACACGGCCACGCTGTGGCGCTACTACTGGGACACCATCGAAGCGTGCATCGCGCCGAGCCAGGTGCTCGACGCCATGCGCCGCGCCGGATTCGACGAGGTCGACCAGCATGTCGAGCTCGGCATCTTCCGCGAATACACCGCCCGCAAGCCGAGGCCGGCATGAGCGCATTGACGGAAGATGCGGCGGTCGCGACGTGCGACGTGCTGGTGGTCGGCGGCGGCCCCGCGGGTTCCACGGCGGCGGCCTTGCTGGCGCGCCAGGGCCGCAGCGTCGTGTTGGTGGAAAAGGCGCATCACCCGCGGTTTCACATCGGCGAATCGCTGCTGCCGGCCAACGTGAAACTGTTCGACCGGCTCGGTCTGCGCAGCGAACTCGAGCGCATCGGCATCGTCAAGCGGGGCATCGAGTTCGTGTCGACCGAGCATGCGCACTCGAGCTTCCTGGAGTTCGCCGACGCCTGGGACAAGACCATGCCCTACGCGTGGCAGGTGCGCCGCTCGGTGCTCGACGAGATCCTGTTTCGCCATGCCGCGGCCAGCGGTGCGCAGGCGCTCGAAGGCTGCCGCGTCACTCAAGTGGAGTTCGATGGCGCCGGTGTGTCAGCGCGCGCGCTGATGCAGGACGGCACGCCGCGGCGCTGGCGCGCGAGATATCTGCTGGACGCCACTGGCCGCGACACCCTGCTGGCCGCCAAGATGGGCCTGAAGCGCAAGAGCGACGAGCACGGCAGCGCGGCGATCTTCGGCCACTTCCGCAACGCGCGGCGGCTCGAAGGCCGGCTTGAAGGCAACATCAGCATCTTCTGGTTCGACCACGGCTGGTTCTGGTTCATCCCGCTGGCCGATGGCAGCACCAGCGTCGGTGCGGTGTGCTGGCCCTACTACCTGAAGTCGCGCGACAAGCCGCTGCGCGAATTCTTCGCCGACACCATCGCGCTGGCGCCGGGCCTGCAAGATCGGCTGCGCGAGGCCACGCTGATCGACGACATGGTCTACGCCACCGGCAACTACAGCTACGCCAGCACGCGGGCGTGCGGCGAGCGCCATGCGCTGCTGGGCGACGCCTTCGCGTTCATCGATCCGGTGTTCTCGTCGGGCGTGTATTTCGCGATGCGCAGCGCCTTCGCCGCCACCGAGCTGGTGGCCGCTGAACTCGACCATCCCGAGCAAGCGCCGGCCGCGCGACGCCGCTATTGGGAGATCGCGCACAAGGGGCCGCAGGAGTTCTCGTGGTTCATCTACCGCATGACCAACCCCGCGATGCGCCAATTGTTCATGCATCCGGCCAATCCGTTACGCGTGAAGGAGGCGGTGCTGTCGCTGCTGGCCGGTGACATCCATGAGCGCACGCCGATCTGGCGTGCGCTGTGGCTGTTCAAGGCCATCTACTACCTGACATGGCTGGGCAATGCACCGACTGCCTGGCGCGCCTGGCGGGCACGGCGGCGCAACATCCAACAAGTTGGCGCGACCAAGGGGGAGAACGTGCTTGTCGAGAGCTAGGCCCCGTTCGGCGCGGCCCTCCGGCATGGCGTGTCTCGCGGCCGGTCTTGCGACGGCGGCGCCGAGCGCGCACGCCGACCAGCCGCTGTGGGAGGCGGGTTTGGGCATCGGGTTGCTGCGGCTGCCGTACTACCGCGGTTCCGACCAGAGCCGCGACTGGGTGGTGCCGGTGCCTTTCATCGCCTATCGCGGCGACATCCTCAAGGCCGACCGCGAGGGCGCGCGTGCCGTGTTGCTCGACACCGAGCGCGCCGACTTCGACGTCAGCGTGGCGGCCACGGCGCCCACGCGCAGCAACGAGACCGATGCGCGCCAGGGCATGCCTGATCTCGCGGCCACGATCGAGCTTGGGCCCAATCTCAATTTCACACTGGCTCGTGGGTCAGATTGGAAGCTGCAGTTGCGTGCGCCGGTGCGAGCAGCGCTGACGCTGGAGGCCAACCCCAAGATGGTCGGCTGGCTGGCGAGCCCCAACCTGAACCTCGACACCAAGATCAACGGCTGGAACGCCGCGCTGCTGGGCGGCCCGGTGTTCGGCAGCCGCACCTACAACAGCTACTACTTCGACGTGGCGCCGCAGTTCGCCACGCCGTCGCGACCGAGCTATAGCGCACCCGGCGGCTTCGGCGGCTGGCGGCTGATCGCCAGCACGTCGCGCCGCCTCGGCGTGTTGTGGATGGGCGGCTTCATCACCGCCGACACCGTGCGCGGCGCGGTGTACGACAACAGCCCGCTGGTGCGCCAGCACGGCACGCTGGCGTTCGGCTTCGCGCTGTCGTGGGTGTTCGCCGAATCGACCGAACGGGTGCCCGATGAGAACTGAGCGCCTCGTGTCACGCACATGGCCGCTGCCGCTGGCCTGGCTGGTGCTGCAGTTGTTGCTGCTCGGCCTGGGCCTGATCTCGCTGGTGTGGAACCTGATCGCGCTGGTGCTGCACCCGCTGCTGCCGCGCGCGCTCGGGCTGCGCGTCGGGCGAGCCGGCATCACCTGGGGCTACCGCTTGTTCTGGGCGGTGGCGCGCGCTTCGGGCCTGCTGCACATGGATGCCGGCGCGCTGCGGCCGCTGGCCCAGGAGCGAGGGCTGGTCATCGTGGCCAACCATCCGAGCCTGCTCGATGCACTGATGCTGGTGGCGCAACTGCCGCGCAGCGCATGCGTGATGAAGGCCAGCCTGATGCGCAACCCGTTGCTTGGGCCGGGCGCGCGGCTGGCTCGATACATCCGCACTGACTCGCCGCGCCAGATGGTGCATCTGGCGCTCGATGACCTGCGCGCGGGCGGCCAGCTGGAGATGTTCCCAGAAGGCACGCGCACCACGCGCGCGCCGCTCAACCCGTTCC
>JBIODO010000183.1:0-8243 GCA_044445225.1 Burkholderiales bacterium | reverse complement strand
GTGCGCGTTGCGCGTCGGCGTTTTGCGCCTGCGCGGTCAGCGCCAGGCGATCGGCGTTGATCACGTCGAGCCGGCTCGATTGGCCGCCGTCGTAGCGCAGCCGCGTCAGCGCGGCCGCACGCGCCAGAGCCTGCGCGCGCCGCTCCCCGCTTTGCAGCGTGAGGTTCGCCTCGCCGTAGGCACCGAGCGCATCGCGCACCTCCTTGAATGCGACCACCACGCTGTCGCGGTAGTCGAGTTCCACCTGCGTCCGGCGCGCCTGGGTGGCGTCGTATTGGGCGCCGATGCGCCCGCCGTCCCAGATCGGCTGCGTCAGCGCGGCAGCAAAGTTCCATCCCACCGACGGCCCGTCGAAAAGGTTGGACAACTGCGTGCTCTCGAAGCCGTAGGTGGCCGTCAACGTGATGCCCGGAAAGTACGCGGCGCGCGCCGCATCAATTCTTGCGCCGGCGGCGCGCAGCCGCGCTTCGGCGGCCTGCACGTCGGGGCGATGCAGCAGCAGGTCCGACGGCAAGCCCTCGGGCAGGCCGCCGGCACGCAAGGTCGGCGTCTCGCTGCGGGCCACGCCCTGCTCCACCAGCGCCTTGGGCGTGCGGCCGAGCACCAGTGCCAGCGCGCGCTCGGCCTCGCCGCGCGCGCGATCGAGCTTGGGCAGCTGCGCTTCGTTGTCGATCAGTTCGGCGTCGAGCTGCTGAATGTCGAGCTCGGAGATGTCGCCGGCGTTGAAGCGCAGACGCTGCAGCTTCAGGCTGTCGCGCTGCGCCTGCACGGCCTGCCCGAACAACACCACCTGCGAATCGAGCGACTGCAACGTGGCATACGACTGCACCACCTGCGCGGCCAGCGCCGTGCGCAGCGTCTCGCGCGCGTATTCGCTGGCCAGCAACTCGTCGCGCGCCGCGGCGTTCAGGTTGGCCGCGCGCGACCACAGGTCGACCTCGTAGGCCACGCCCACGTTGGCGCGAAAGTCGTTGAAGGTCAGCTGGTTGCCACCGATGGTGAGCGGCGCGTTGGGCCCAAACTGCTGCCGGCTGCCCGACAGGTTGCCGTTGACGCTGGGCAACTGGTTGGCGTGCGCGGCCCGCAGCGCGGCGCGCGACTCGTCGATGCGCGCCATCGCGCGTGCCAGGTCGCGGTTGTTGTCCAGCGCCTCGGCCACCAGTGCATCGAGCTTGGCGTCGTTGAAGCTCTTCCACCAATCGGGCGCCACGTTGGCAACGGCCGTGCCAGCGGGCAATTCGAGCTGCGGCGTCTCATGCTTTTCAGCGGGCGGCACGGCGCAACCCACCAGCCACACAGCCACCCATACAGCGCCGGCGACCTGCAAACGCGTCATGTCGAATCTCCTTTCGCGCTTCACGCCGGCTCTCCTTTCACATCGGGCAACACCGGGCCGACCGGGCCCGTGCGGTGCGGATGGTTCAGCGCGCCGGTGGCGGCCGCATGCGCATGCACGTGCTGCGCCTCGGCCTGGATCTCGTGCGTGCTGCGCGATTCGCGCAGCCTTCGCGCCGTGATGATCTTGAAGAACATCGGCACGAAGAAGATCGCGAGGAATGTCGCGGCCAACATGCCGCCCATCACGCCGGTGCCCACCGAGCGCCGCGCCGCGGCACCTGCGCCGCTGGAATACGCCAGCGGCAGCACCCCGAGGATGAACGCCAGCGACGTCATGATGATCGGCCGGAAGCGCAGCCGTGCGGCCTCGAGCGCAGCCGCCGATGCGCTCATGCCCTCGTGGTGCTTGAGCGATGCGTACTCCACGATCAGAATCGCGTTCTTCGCCGCCAGACCCAGCAGCGTGACCAGGCCGATCTGGAAGTACACGTCGTTGGTCATGCCGCGCAGCCACACCGCGGCCAATGCGCCGAAGGTGCCGAACGGCAATGCGAGCAACACGCTCAGCGGCAGCGACCACTTTTCATACTGCGCCGACAGGATCAAGAACACCATCAGCGCACCGAGCACCAGCGCCAGCCCCGAAGTACCCGACGAGCGTTTCTCCTGGTACGACGCGCCGCCCCAGTCGTAGCTGAAGTCGGGCGGCAACACCTGCTTGGCGATGCGCTCCACTTCGGCGATCGCCTGCCCCGAGCTGATGCCCGGCGCGCCCTGGCCGAACATCTTCACCGCCGGCAGGTTGTTGAAGCGGTCCAGCGTCTCGGGCCCCGACGAATACTTGACGCTCGCCAGCGCCGACACCGGCACCATCTCTCCACTGGTCGAGCGCACCCACATGCGGCCGATGTCGTCGGGCCGCTTGCGAAAGCCCGCCTCGGCCGACATCAACACCTGCCAGGTGCGGCCGTACTTGTTGAAGTCGTTGACGTAGTAGCTGCCGAGCGTGGACGACAGCGTGTTGAACAGTTCGTCCACCGGCACGCCCAGCGCCTTGGCGCGCTCGCGATCGACGTTCACATACAACTGCGGCGAGCTGGCGCGCCACAGGGTCTGCACGCCACCCAGCATCTTGCTCTGGCTCGCCGCGCCCATGAACTGCTGCGACACCTGCGCCAGCCGCTGCGAGCCGCCCTCGCCGCGGTTTTGCACGTAGAACTCGAAGCCGCCCGCGGTGCCGAGGCCGAAGATCGGCGGCGGGTTGAACGCCAGCACCAGCGCCTCCTTGATGTGCGCGGTCTTCATGAACAGCTCGCCCACCAGCGCCTGCACTGGCACGGGACGCTTGTCCCAGTCGGTCTGGGTGACGAAGATCGTGGCCGCGTTGTTGCGGTAGCCGCCACCCAGGAAATCAAAGCCCGTGAACGCAATCGCATCGAGGTTGTACGGATTGCTCTTGATGATCTTGACGACTTCGCTCACTACCTCGTCGGTGCGCTGCAGCGACGCGCCGTCGGGCAGGATCACCGCCGAGATGTAGAAGCCCTGGTCTTCGTCGGGTACCAGCGAGCCCGGCGTGATGCGCCACAAACCGACCGCGAACACCACCATGCCGGCGAACAGCGCCAGGCCGATGCCGGCGCGCCGCACCATGAAGCCCACGCCTTGGACATAGCCCCCGGTGATGCGCTGAAACACCCGGTTGAACGCCGCGAACAAGCGCCCCGGCGCCTTGTGCTCGCGCTTGAGCAGGATCACGCACAGGCTCGGCGTGAGCGTGAGCGCGACGATGCCCGAGATCACCACCGCGATCGAGATCGTGACCGCGAACTGCCGATACAGCTCGCCGGTGAGGCCGCCCAGGAACGCGATCGGCACGAACACCGCGCACAAGGTGAGCACGATCGCGATCACCGGCCCCGACACCTCGCGCATGGCCTTGATCGCCGCCTCGCGCGCGGCCATCTTCTCCTCATGCATGATGCGTTCGACGTTCTCGAGCACGACGATCGCGTCGTCGACCACGATGCCGATGGCCAGCACCATGCCGAACAGCGTCAGCGTGTTGATCGAGTAGCCGAGGATCAGCAGCCCCGCCATCGTGCCGATCAGCGACACCGGCACCGCCACCACCGGGATGAACGTGGCGCGCCAGTTCTGCAAGAACACGAACACCACCAGGATCACCAGCACCATCGCCTCGCCGAGCGTCTTGGCCACCTCCTGAATCGACACCTTGACGAAGCGCGTGGTGTCGTACACCACCGAGTGCACGATGCCCTTGGGGAAGCTCTTGCTCAGCGTCTCGACCGTGCGATCGACCTCCTTGGCCACGTTGAGCGCGTTGGCGCCGGGCTGCAGGAAGATGCCCACCAGCGTGGCGGCCTTGCCGTTGACGCGGCCGATGAAGTCGTAGTCCTTCGAGCCGAGCTCGACGCGCGCCACGTCCTTCAGGCGCAGCGTGCTGCCGTCGGGGTTGGCGCGCACGATGATCTCTTCGAACTGCTTGGGATCCGACAGCCGCCCCTGCGTGGTGATGGTGTAGACCATCTCCTGCGCACCGCCGGTGGGCGCCTGGCCCACCTTGCCGGCGGCGAACTGCGCGTTCTGCTCGTTGACGGCACGTGCGATGTCGCTGGTGGTGAGCTTCAACTGCGCCAGCCGGTCGGGGCGCAGCCAGATGCGCATCGCGTAGTCCTTGGCGCCGAAGATCTGCACGTTGGTGGTGCCCGGCACGCGCTTGAGCGAATCGAGCACGTTGAGCGTCACGTAATTGCTGATCGTCAGGTCGTCCTTGCTGCCGTCGTCGGAATAGAACGCCAGCACCTGCAGGAAGGCCGAGGAGCCCTTCTCCACCGTCACGCCCTGGCGGCGCACCTCTTGCGGCAGCTTGGTCTCGACCTGCTTGACGCGGTTGTTGACGATCTGCGCCGCCTGATCGACGTCGGTGCCGATGTCGAAGCTGATCTGGATCACCACCGTGCCGTTCGACGTGGAGGTGGAGCCCATGTAGATCATGTGCTCGACGCCGTTGATGGCGTTCTCGAGCGGCGCAGCCACCGTCTGCTCGATCACCTCGGCGCTGGCGCCGGGGTAGATGGCGGTGACGCTCACCACCGGCGGCGCGATCTCGGGGTATTGAGCGATCGGCAACGATCGCGTGGCCGACAGGCCCGCGATCACGATGAAGATCGCCAGCACGGCCGCGAAGATCGGCCGGTCGATGAAGAAACGCGAGAACATGCTCGGTCCCCTTGCTTGTTCGGTTTGGGCTTACTTGGATGCCGCTTTGGGCGCCGCCGCGGCTGCGGGCTCACCGCCGGCCGGCGCGCTTGCGGCGCCCGGCGGCGCCACCTGCACCGGCGCGCCGGGAAAGAAGATGCGCGCCATGCCGTCGACGATCACCGGATCGCCGGGCACCAAGCCCTGGTTGATGATCCAGTTGTCGCCGATCTGGTCGCCCACCTGCACCGGCTTGGGCAGGGCCTTGTTGTCGGCCACCACGTAGACGAACTTGCCCTGCGGCCCTTCGAGCACCGCGCGCGAAGGCACCAGCACTGCCTTGGGCTTGGTGGCACCGGTCAGTCGCACGCGCACGAACTGGCCCGGCTTCAGCGCGCCATCGGGGTTGGGCACCTCGGCCTCGGCTTCCACCGTGCCGGTGTTGCCCGACACCCGCGTGTCGGAGAACAGCAGCTTGCCTTTGCGCGGGTACACGCTGCCGTCGGCGAGCTTGACCTCGACCGTGAACTCTTCGTGCGCCGGCAGCAACAACTGGCCCGCGGCCGCCTCGCTGCGCCACTTCATCTGATCGGTCTCGGCGATGCCGAAGCGCACCTTCACCGGGTCGGTTTGCGTCAGCGTGGTCAACAGCACCGCGGGGCCCGAGACCAGCGTGCCCTCGGAGACCTGCGAGCGCCCGGCCGCACCCGACAGCGGCGCCTCGACCCTGGTGTATTCGAGGTTCAGCGCGGCTTCGGCACGGCGCGCCTGCGCGGCCTTGAGGTCGGCGCGCGCCACCTGCTCGGCCGATGCCGCGTCGTCGGCTTCGCGCTGGCTCACGGCGCGTGCATCCCACAGCGGCTTCAGACGCGCCAACGTGCGCGTGGCCTGCGCGAGCTTGGCCTCGGCCGACGCGACGTCGGCATCGGCGCGATTGAGCGCCACCTGAAACGGCACCGGGTCCAGGCTGTACAGCGACTGGCCCTTCTTGACGTTGCCGCCTTCGGTGAAGTTGCGCTTCATCAGAATGCCCGACACGCGGGCGCGCACCTCCACGTCGCGCGAGCCGGCGGTCTGGCCCACGTATTCGTAGTTCATCGCCAGGTTGCTGGCAGCCACCGACATCACCGCCACCGCCGCAGGCGGCGGGCCACCGTGGCCGGCGGCGCCCTGTGCGTGCGAGACGTCGGGGCCGCAGCCGATCAGCGTGATCGAGGCGGCGGCGATGCTCGCCAGCACGATCGCTGCGTGAAGCGCGCCCGCGCGCAATTTGCGCGCATTCGAGCAAGATGACTTTTGCATGACAGGCGTGGGCATGTGAGCGGCCCTTTCAAAGAAGTGTTGGCTCGGAAAGCGTTGCGAGCAGCAAGCGCAACGCCGGCTGCTCGCGCACAAAAGGAGTCCTCCGATGGCGCAGTCTAAGTACGGCTTGTTGTCCCCATCACAACTGGGGAAGTCCTTGTCCGTTTCAGATGTAATGGCGGCGCGCATCGCGATTGGTTTGCTTGCTTCAGACGAAAGACGATCGACGATGTGGAAAATCGACAAAGGCACGCAAAATTTGCACCGGGTGGATCATCACCATCGCGCAGCGGAGGCTTGACAGTGAACGCCAACCAGACTGCCGCCGACGCGCTGGCGCTGTTTCAACAACACGCGGCCAATGCGCGGTTCCAATCGGCGCCGCCCCTGTCGGCAACCACGCTGCAGGCTGCGTATGACGTGCAAGGTCAATACGTGGCCTTGCTTCAACGCGAGGCCGGCGCGGTGGTCGGCTACAAGATCGGCCTCACGTCAGCGCGCATGCAAGCCATGTGCGGCATCGACGAGCCCATTTGTGGGGCGGTGCTGGCCAAGCGAGTGCATGCCAGCGATGCGATCTTGCAGCGCAGCGCCTACGGCCGGCTGGGCCTGGAGTTCGAGATCGCGGTGCGCATGGGGTCGGACGTGCCGCACGGCGGTCACACGGCAAGCAGCGTGCGCAGCCACGTCGACGCCGTGTGTGCGGCGATCGAAGTCGTCGACGACCGCCATGCCGACTATGCCCAACTCGATGTGCGAGCGCTGGTGGCCGACAACTCGTGGAACGCCGGCGTGGTGCTGTCGCACTGGATGGTGCCTTGGCCCGACCTGCCGTCGGTGGAGGGCATCGTCCGCGTCGGCCCGCAGATCATCGATCGCGGGTTCGGGCGCGACGTGTTGGGCGATCCGCTGGTGGTGGTGGCCTGGCTCGCCAACCACCTGGCCGCTCGCGGCGAATGCCTGCAAGCCGGCCAGATCGTGATGACAGGCAGCCTGGTGCCGACCCGGTTTCCGACCGACGACGCCACCTACCGCTTCGATGTGCAAGGCATCGGTTCGGTGAGCGTGGGCGTGACGGCTTAGGCGCACTGCCGGCAATCGCGGGGCCCGATACGCAATCCGGCCAAAACGCGGACACCTGCACGCGGAAAAAAGAGTTGAACCGGCGCCGCCAGGCCGCCAACACACCGGCTCACGCCCGACCGTCCGGGCTGCATTTGAACTGGAGTGCTCGATGACCACCATGCCTCTCGTGAGCGGCGGCGGCGCCACGCCCACGCTGCCCGAACCTGCGACCCATCTCGACATCACCCATCCGGGGGATGCGCTCGGCGCCGGCAGCGACGCGCTCGGCGGCGCCCACAGCGGCGGCGACGCGCTGGCGCTGTTCGGCGCATCGCACGACCTGCACCCGCTGGCGCAGCAGCATCAACAACAAGTGGCCTACTTCGGCAACGACGTGGCGCAGGCCGGCGCCACCAAGGCCGCCACGCACAAGGTGGTGCCCGACGCCGCCACGCGCACCTACGACGTGGCCACCACCTCGCAGGCCGATATCGACGCGCTGAAGAACAGCCCCGACCCCAAGCAGCAGCGCCTGGGCCACACCATCGAGAACGCCAAGGCCTCGTATGGCGACCTGCTGGGCAAGGACATCAAGATCGCGGCGGCGCTCAACGCCGGCAACGGCGGCGAGCCGGTGCTGACGATCACCTCCGAAAAATTCAGGTACACCGAGCCCACCCGTGTGCACACCCACTACCACGGCGACAACGCCACCGTGGGCGACCCCGTGGGCTCCAAGGCCGGGCAGAACTCGCGCATCCGCGAGATCCTGGCGCGCGACCCGCAGACGGTGTTCGTGCTGCCCGAGTGCAGCAACGCCACGCCGACGGCCGACGGCCCCAAGAACGACAACTCTTATCACGCCGACTGGAGCAACGTGAAGAGCCAGGCCGACACCACCGACCTCGCACTCAAGGCCGCCGGTGCCGACAAGAAGAACGTGGTGCAAGAAACCGTGTCGGTGCACTCGCGCGGCGGCGAAGTGATCCAGAAGCTGATGGATCGCGACCCCTCGGGCAAGGCACTGCGCGCCGACCGCCTCGAGCTGCACGACTCGCTCTACGGCTCGCAGGGCGCCGTGGCGCAATGGGGCCACACCGACAACGGCAAGCACGTGGGCCACGTGATCTACGTGCACGGCAGCAACGGCGGCATCAAGGGCGACGGCCGCGATAGCGAAATCGCCAAGACATTCAAAGGCAAGTACATCCCGCTCGACATCTCGCACCAAAAGCCGCTGAACGACCAGAACAACCCGGTGGTCTACGACGGCAAGGATGCCAAGCGCGACGACCACATCCACGGCCCCAAGGGCC
>JBIODO010000182.1:0-8252 GCA_044445225.1 Burkholderiales bacterium | reverse complement strand
TGTGAAGGTCTGCGTCAGCGAATCAGGCCCAGTCGAAGGGCCTTGAGCACCGCCTGGTGCTTGTTGACGCTACCGAGCTTGCGCATCGCGTTGTTCAGATGCAGCACGGCCGTACGCTCGGTGATGCCGAGAATCGAGCCCACCTCCCACGCTGTCTTGCCGTCCATCGTCCAGCGCAGCGCCTCGAGTTCGCGCGGCGTCAGGGACGGCGCATCGGGCGAGGCATCGCCCGGCACCAAGACCCGCATCGCCGCGTCGAGCGCGTGCACGGCGAACAACTGCAGATCGGCCACCACACGAGTCAGTTCGTGGCGGTCGCTCGGCAGGGGCCGATCGCGGTCAACACCGAGCATGAAATGCTTGCCTTCGGGCAGGTGCAACGCCATGGCGATTCCGGTCTGGTAACCGTGGCGGGCCTGCTCCTCCCACAACTCACCTTGCCCTTGCGACGTGTAGGTGCCCTGATCCCAGATGATCGGCAGGCTCTGGCGCTTGCAGTGTTGCATCACCGGATCGCGCTGCATGGCACGGGGGTCGTTGAACACGCTGAGGAACTCCTGCGGCGTGTTGTCGACCACCACGAATTCGCTGCGCCCGATGCCGCGATCGATCACCGCCATGGCAGAGACCGTGTCGAAGCCGAGTGCACGGCCGAAGCGCACCACCTCATCCCGGAACGTGTCACGGTCCCGGGCTTGAAGCACCGATGAATAACCGCCTTGCAACATGTAGTCGGGTCAATGGCGGCGTGTCGGACACGCTCGAACCTGAAAGGTCTTACAGATTTCAATCGTCAGCGACTTGCCGAACACTATCCGGCACGCCAAACGATGAGTCGCATCATGCAATCCAAGTCTCACGCCTGTCCCCCCTGGACCGTCCGTGCCTGGCCGCCTCTATTGTGGCAGGTTGATAACCTGCAGCCACTGCTGTTGCGGCATTTGGGCACACGTGTCACCAACCCGGGCGACCAGGTGTCGCGCACCTCCGGTCAGACCATCTGGGCGGCCTCGGCGGCCAACGCTCAGGCCGGCATGGCCTGGGACTGGATCCAGTTGCCGGCCGGGGTTGTCGCCATGGCCGACCCCCTGTCGGTGGTGACCAACTTGCGCCTGGTCAGCCCCGACGGCGACGTGCTCACCCCCTTGGAATCGCTGCGCCACCTCAATGAAGTGGTGCACCGATTGCCCTGGCAGGACGAGGTCGAGAGGGTGTTGATGGTCAGCGCCCAGGCTGCGTGACGGCCGCGGCGCGAGACGCGGTCAAACGTCTCGGGTTGCAACGGTCTGCTGGTGGCTCAGCGCACCGCGGCCACTCGCAAGTGACGCGCGATGTAGGCCAGGCAGGCGCCGGCCATCAACGCGGCAACCAGCAAGGGCACCAGCAAGTCGGCGGCGACGAACGCGTCGCCGCGCAACACCCGGCCCATCAGCGTCACCTGCGCCATCGCCGGCAGCCACAGGTGCCAGGGCCGCTCGCCACCGTCGTTGAACAGCGAAGCCATCGGCAGCAGCGACACCGCCAAAATGACCACGGTGTTGCTGGCCTGCGCCTCCTTGAACGTCTTGCAGCGGATGGCGATGGCCATCATCAGCGCCGACAGCGTGGCCGCCAGCGGCAGCAGCAACGCCAAGAATAGTCCTGCCTCGCGCAAGCCGAAACGAAACAGTGCTGCCAGCGTGTCGCTGCGCATCAGGCTCTGCGCCGGCAGGAAGCTCAGGCAGCTCAGCACCGCGATCAACATCCCCACGCTGGCCACCGCGCCCCATTTGCCGACCACCAGCGCCAGCCGTGACGCCGGCGTCATGAGCAACGGCTCCAGTGAACCGCGCTCGCGTTCGCCGGCCGTGGTGTCCAGGGCCGCGTTGAGCGCCCCGTACAACACGGCCATCAGCACGAAGAACGGCACGATGCCCGTCAGCTGCGCGGCCCGCGCGCGCGGGTCGGCCAGATCACGCTCCTCGATCTGCACGGCCTCCAGCATGGCCGGCGCCACGCCACGGTAGGTCAAGCGCTGCATCGCGATCTCTTGGTTGAACGCGTGCAGCGCACGCTGCATCCGCCGCACGCCGGCCGCCGCGCGCGTGTTGGCGCTCGACGTCACCACTTCGAGCAACGGGCGTTCGCCGCGCGACAACGCGGCCTCGAAGCCGGGCGCGATCACGACCACCGGATCGGCCAGCCGGCGCTCCACGAGCTGGCGCTCGTAGTCGGCCGGCGCTTCCTTGATCTGCAAGGTCTGCCGCTCAAGAAAATTGCGCAGGCTCGGCGCGTGTTCGATGCCGGCGACCACGACCTCGCGCGATTCGGCGCGCTCTTCACTGCTGGCCACCAGCACCGACAAGCCGAACAGCAGCAGCGGCCCCATTGCCACCGACGACAGCACCACCGCCATCAGCGTGCGCCGATCGCGCAGCGCATCGCGCAGCTCCTTGATGAACACGATCCAGGCATCCTTCACCGGCCGCTCCCTGTGCCGCCCGCGAAAGCCAGGGCCACGAATGCCTGCTCGAAGTCGTCATGGCCGCTGCGCCGGCACAACTCGTCGACGCTGCCCTCGGCCACCGCGCGCCCCTGCGCCACCACCACCACGTGGTCGCACAGGCGCTGCACCTCCTGCATGATGTGGGTGCAAAACACAATGCACTTGCCGTGCTCGTCGCGCAACTGGCGCAGGGCCTGACGCAGGCCACGAATGGCCTGCACGTCCAGGCCGTTGGTCGGTTCGTCGAGGATGATGTTCGGCGGGTCGTGCACCAGCGCGCGGGCGAGCGCCGTCTTCATGCGCTCGCCTTGGCTGAAGCCCTCGGTGCGGCGGTCGAGCAGGCCGGTGAACTCCAGCAGTTGCGCCAGCGACTGTGCGCGCTGATGCGCTGCATCGGCGGGCATGCCGTGCAGGCGGGCGTGATAAACGATGTTCTCGCGCGCGGTCAACCGCGGGTACAGGCCGCGCGCGTCGGACAACACACCCATGCGCGCCAGCGCCTCGCGCGGCCGCGCTGCCACGTCGATGCCATCCACCTCGATGTGTCCGCTGTCGGGCTGCAGCAGCGCTGCCACCATGCGCAGCGTGGTGGTCTTGCCCGCGCCGTTGGGGCCCAGCACCGCGGTGATGCGGGCGTCCGCCGCCTGCAACGTCACGCCGCGCACCGCTTCGATCACGCGCGCCTTGCCGCCGCGCCCCTGGACGAAGCGCTTGTGCAGTTGGTCGACCTTGATCATCGCGCCGGCATCGGCTCGGCCTGACCGAGCGGCACGAACACCCGCGGCCGCGGCAGCGTCGCGGCACATGACGCGTCGACTTTCAGCGCCGAGTCGTCGTCCAGCGCTTCGATGAAGCGCAGCACCGCATCGCGCACGCACGGCAACGCCATCACGCCATGGCCCGCGTTGGGCACCACCGTGTGTCGCGCCTTGGTGCCGAGCGCTTGCGCAACGCGCTCGCCATGGCGCGGCGGCGTGGCCGGGTCAGCAGCGCCCGACAGCACCCAGGTCGCGGCCGGCGCAGGCGGTATCTCATAAAACGCGGGATCGACCTCGGCCCGTGGCCACGAGGCGCACGCTTGTTCATAGAGGCGCGCGAACGCGCGCCCGAACTGTTCGCCCTCCCCCTGCGCGCCACGACCCATGCGCGGCATGTCTTCGGAACACACGACTGAAAAATGCATTCCGCTGTACAGCCGTGCGCCGGGGCCCGACAGCGCCGACGCCAACCCCGCCATCGCTTCGAAGCGCCCGCCTGCGGCAGCGGTGATCGCCGCCGGCAGCGCCGCCGCCAGTGCCGGCACGTACAGCGGCGAGCGCACCATGCCCAGCACCTCGTCGCGCGTCAGAAGCACTGATTCGAGCTGGCCGGTCGACGGGTTGGCCACTTGCATCTGGCGCGGCAGACCATCGAGCACTGCCCGCCACTGCGCACGCAATTGCGGATGACGAGCGTTGCAGTCGGCGTCGGCCAAGCACCAGTCGAACAAGCCGTCCAACGCGGCCTGGTTGTCGACGGAAAAAGACGCCGGCAGCACCATGTCGGCCGGCGCCACGCCGTCGAGCACGACGCGCCGCACGGCACGCGGGAACTGCCGCATGTACTCCAGCGCTGCTCGCGTGCCGTACGACGCGCCCACCAGGTTGATCGTCGGCGCCCCGAGCGCGCTGCGCACCGCCTCGGCATCGGCCATCGCGATCGGCGTGGTGTAGCGGCGCAGATCACCGTGCGGCAGGTGCATCAGGTGCTCGCGGCAAGACGCCAGTTGCGCCATCTGCTGCTGCGCATCGAGTTGCTCGACCAAGGGTCGCAACGCGGTGTCATCGGATTCGCAGCGCAGCGGCGCACTGCGGCCGGTGCCTCGCTGGTCCACGAACACCAGGTCGCGCCGGTTGTTCAGGCGGCCCATCTGCGCGGCCACGGGCCCCGCCAACTCGGTGGCGCTTTGCCCAGGGCCGCCGGCGAAAAAGAACACCGGATCGGGTAGCTTGTTCTGCGCCAGCGCCGGCAGCACGGCAAAGTGCACGTCGATCTGCACGCCGTCGGGCCGCGCCGGATCGAGCGGTCGCCGCACGCTGGCGCACAGCGCCTCGTGCGTCACGCCCTTGAGGCGGCACGGTTTGAGTTCCACCGCGCCCGCCGCCGCGCACAGGCTCAGGCCCGTCAGGCATGTGGCCCAGTGCCAGCTCCACCGCTTGGTCATCGGCGCGCATTGTCCTCGACTCCAACCTGCCCGAGCGCGAGCAATTCCCAGTGCACTGCCATGGATTGGGCGCGCGCTATGCTGGCGCCCCGTTCGACCCACAAGACTTGGAGTCCCCGATGAAGCTCTACTACAGCCCCGGTGCTTGTTCGCTGAGCCCGCACATCGTGTTGCGTGAACTGGGGCTGCCGTTCGAGCCCGTGTTGGCGAGCACCAAGACGCACAAGCTGGCCGACGGCACCGACTACTACACCATCAACCCCAAGGGCTACGTGCCACTGCTGGAACTCGACGACGGCCAGCGCCTGAGCGAGGGCCCGGCGATCCTGCAGTACCTGGCCGACAAGGAGGCCGGCAAGGGCTTGATCGCAACGCCGGGAACGATGCCCCGCTACCGCCAGATCGAGTGGTTGAATTTCATCTCCACCGAATTGCACAAGTCGTTCTCGCCGCTATTCAACCAGGCGATGCCTGAAGAGGGCAAGGCCGTGTATCGCAAGCGATTGAGGGGCCGCTACGAGTACCTCGATCAACAGCTCGAGGGCAAGTCGTTCGTGATGGGCGACGCTTTCTCGGTGCCCGACGCCTATCTCTTCACCGTGACCAACTGGGCCAAACCGGTGGGCGTCGACATCACCGACCTGAAGAACGTGCAGGCCTTCATGGCGCGCATGGCCGCCAGGCCCGCCGTGCAGGCGGCGATGAAAGCCGAGGGACTGCTCAAGTAGCGTGTTGTGCGGGCCGCGGCCCGCGGCGCGTTCACGCGCTGAGTTTGGTTGCCTGCCTGAAGGTGCCGTCGCACGCGGCGCGGGCCGCCGGCTCGCCATCGAGGCGGCCGCACACGGGCTGAAGTTGCGCGCGCAGGCGCCCGAGCACGGCACTGTGCCGGCCATCGCGGTTCCACTGCACCAGTTGCTTGTCGACGCGCGCCAGCGACCGCGCGCTGCGTCCGTCGAAGGCGCCCTTGTCGAGCGCGGCGTCGTCGATCATGCGCGTGACGGCGCGCTCCACCCGCGCCTCGTCTTGCGGAGCCAGCTCGACCAGCGCGGTCACATACTGCGCGCCCCATTGCAGGCGGGTCGCGGGGCCTTCGCTGCGCGCGAACGCCTCTTCGTACCAGCGCAGCGCCTCGTCGTTGCGGCCGAGCTTGCGCGCGTTGCTGCCGAGCTGGCTCATCAAGTAGTAAGGCGAGTGGCTCTTGGCCAGGTTGGCCTTCAGCAGCGCATCGGACTCGTTCCACAGGCCGGCCTGGGCCAGCATATACGCCGCCGCGGTGATCACCGCCTGCCTTTCGTAGCCATCGGTCACTTCGCGATCGGCCGACGCGCTGGCCTCGCGCACCTGCTGCTGCAGCGCCGGCGCGACGTGCGGATGGCGCTCGCTCTTCGCAGCGTCGATGCGCGCCAGGTCGACCCGTGCGCCAAGGGCACTCAATCGGTCGGCGCGCGACAGCGTGGCGTCCACTTGCAGGCGCTGCAGGGCCGCGTCGAACGCGGTCACGATGGCCTTGCGATCGGCGCTGCCCGACGTCGATAGCGCCTTGGTGATCTCGGCCGCATAGTTGGTCAGCACGTCCATCTGGGCGCGCGCGACAGCCGGATCGCCGAGCCAGCCGCGCGCGCGCTGGCGCAACGCCGCGTCGGCCTTCACGCCCTTGCCGTCGTCGCTGTCGGCCAGCGCCTTGAGCATCAGCCGGGTCGCGCTGTCGGCCTCGCTGCGCGGGCAGGCCACCGACAGGCCGGCCAGAACGCCCGGGCGCTCGACCGCGGTCAGCAGCTGCGATTCATCGCTGATCCACGAATAGAAAGCGAGCATGCGCCACTCGGCGCCGGGCAGCGGCTTGCCGGCACGAGCGTCAGCCAGCACATCCTTGGCCGCCCGGCCGCCCCCCAAGCCGAACTCCAGCAGCTGCAGAACCTGCGGCGCTTCGGCTTCGCCCGGCAGCCGCATCAACTCGGCGCCGTCGGTGCGCATCAACACCATCGTCGGATAGCCGCTGACCTTGAACCGCGCGCCGAGTTTTTGCGCACCGGGCAGGTCGCCGTCGATCTCGACGGCAACCAGCGACCTGCTGCGCTCGATGAAGTCGTGGCGGTTGAACAGTGTGGCCTTCAACTGGTTGCACGGCGGGCACCATTTGGCGCCCCAATACAGCAGCACCGGCTTGCTCTCGGAGCGCGCTTGCGCAAACGCGCGATCGATATCGCCGTTGTTGGCGGCAGGTAGCCAAGCCACACCGTCGTCGGCGGCACGCGCCGCACCGAAGAGTACCCACAAGGTGGCCAGAAGGAGCACGCGCGGCGCGATGGCTATGAAGCGGTCGGTCATGGCGGTCCGTGTGTGGGCTGTCCTGGGGTGCCATTGTGCTTCTGGCGTGCAACCCGTGCAGCGCGCATTTGGCACGCTGCCCCGCCGCGCATCGGAGCGAGCGTGGACCTTCAGACCGCCGGTGGGTCGGGCGGCGCCCCGAGCCAGCTCTGGGCCTCGTCGTCCATCGGCTCGGGCGTGGCGCGGGCCAGCACCATCCACACCGCAAACGGCAACTTCAGCGGACGCTTCGGAGCGGGGCGCTGCACCTCCAGCGCCGACTCGCGCGCCAGCATGACGCCGAACGCCGCTGGAATCTCGTCGGCCTCGCCGATGCCCTCGCGCAGCACGTACCAGCACTGGCTGCTGGCCTGCAAGTACGCCTGGCCTTTCTCCGGGCGCCGCAGGTCGGACAACAGGTCGGCGCGATGCACCTTGATCTCATGGGCTACCGGTTCGACGTAGTCCTCCACGGTGGTGTGCCGGATCGAATACACGTCGGGCATCGCCATCGCCCAGGCCGCATCGTCGCCCTCGCCGATCTTGGCGCGCAGCGACAGGCCGCGCCACACCACGCGGCCGGCGCGCTGCATCTCGCGCGCCACGCGGGCCACCAGCGCCTCGTGTGCATCGCGCGCGGCGCGGTTCTTCTGCAGCGTGGCCGCGAGCACAGCGATGCCGGCGTCGGTCACGCGCAGCGACTCGCGGCCGTCGCCGTCGCGCTGGCGTTGCAGCAGGCCGGCGGCCAGCAGCTCGACTTCGATCAGGTCCTGGCACGGCCAGCCGGCCGAGCGCCAGATCTCGCGCAAACGACGACGGTGCAGCGCACTGAGGGCGCGCGACGCCTCGCCGGACAACGGAGCCTCCACGGCCTCACCAGCGCTTGGGCAACGGCTTGCGCAGCACGATGCGCTCGCGGCTGGTCTCGATGTAGCCGCCCGCGGCGAGGTCTTGCAAGATGCGGTTGATCATGCTGCGCGAGGCCCCCACGCGATCGGCGATCTTCTGCTGGCTCAACGGCCCCGGCACCACGCGCAGGCCGTCTTCGTCGCGCGCCAGTTCGGTGAACAGGCGCGCCACGCGGCCGTAGACATCCATCGACACCAAGCCCTGCACGTTGCGGCTCAACTGGCGCACGCGGTCGATCAGGTGCTGGATGACGTGAAACGCCAGGCTCGGCCGCTCGCCGAGCGCCTGCTCGAACTCCGCGCGCGTGATCATGGTCAGCCTGGCGCGCGTGGTGGTCTGCACGGTGGC
>JBIODO010000181.1:0-8257 GCA_044445225.1 Burkholderiales bacterium | reverse complement strand
TGCTGCTGCGGTTCGGTGCCGGCGATCGGCGCGTAGCGTTCGTCGAACAATTCGTCGAGCGTGGCCTGGCCTTGCTGCAGGGCTTCGTTGAGCAGCGCGCCGATGCGGCCCGCAGCATCCTGTGCCGCGGCGATGAACCTGGTGTCGGGGGTTTCGATGCCGCAGGCCGCGGTCACTTCGATCAACCGCTCCGACACCCGCAAGAAGCCCTCGGTGCGCTGCAGCGTCGACGACAGCGTGGTGTTGGTGCCGTGCATCTCGCGCTCGATCTCGCCCATGTGGCGGTCGAGGCCGCCGCACATCTCGCGGCCGCGGCCGGCCGCGGCGTGGATACGTGCCATCGCCTGCACCAGTTGGTCGAGCGCCTGGTGCACGCTGCCTTGCGGCTGGCCGTCGTCCTGGCGCTGGATCTCGCGCGCCAGCGCCTCGATGCGCTGGTCGAGCTGGCCCACCGTCTCCATGATGCGGCGCGACGATTCGTCGACCTTCGACGCCAGCTCGCGCACCGCGTCGGCCACCACGCTGAAGCCGCGCCCAGCCTCGCCGGCGCGCTTGGCCTCCACCGATGCGTTGAAAGCCACCAATCGCGTCTGCAGCGCGATCTTGGTGATCTGGCCGGCCGCGCCGGACACGTCGCGCAGCGTGTCGACGATGCCCGACACTTCGCTGCCGACGTCGGCGATCGCGCCGCGTGCACGCTCCACCGCCTGAGTGCTCGAGCCTGTCTCGTCAACGATGGCGTGCTGGCCCTGCGTCACGACGCCCAACTCGCGCGCCAGTGCCTGCACCTTGTGCGCCTGCGCGGCCGCAGCCTTGATGGTGTCGTCGATCGCGCCGCGCACCTCGGCGGCGTCGCGGCCGAGCGTGGAGGCTTCGCGGTTGATGCCGATGATCAGCGCGCGCGCATCGAGCGGCGTGGGCGCCACGTCATCGGCCTTCGGCGCCGCCGCCGCGGCCGGTTTCTTCAACAGGGCAAACATGGTGGTCGTGTCGTGCTCTGGTCTTGCTCACCATTGGCGCAGCTTGCTGCGCAGCCGCGCGATCGACTGGCTGTGCAATTGGCAGATGCGGCTCTCGGTGACGCCCAGCACGGCAGCGATCTCCTTGAGATTCATGTCGTGCTCGTAGTACATGCTCATCACATGCTGCTCGCGCTCCGGCAGTTTGCCGATCGCCTCGACCAGGGCCTCGCGCATGCGGTGGTCCTGCAGCATCGCCAACGGGTTGGCGCCTTCGTCGGCCACGTGGCGGTCCAGGTAGTCGTCGCCGTCGGCGCCCGACAGGTCTTCCAGGTAGAACAGCTGCGTGCCGCGCACCTTGCCGAGCAGCTCCTGGTAGTCGGCCAGCATCATGCCCATTTCGTCGGCGATCTCGCTCTCGTTGGGCGCGCGCTGCAGCCGCTGCTCGAGCCTGTGCACCGCGGCCTCGATCGAGCGCTGGTGGCGGCGGTCGCCGCGGCTCATCCAGTCGCCGCCGCGCAGCTCGTCGAGCATGGCGCCGCGGATGCGCTGGGTGGCGAAGGTCTCGAACTGCACACCCTGGCCGGGGTCGAAGCGCGACAGCGCATCGTTCAAGCCGATCATGCCGACCTGGATCAGGTCATCGAGTTCGACGTTGGCCGGCAGCTTGGCGATCATCTGGTGCGCGAGGCGGCGCACCAGCGGGCTGTACTGCTTGAGCTGGTTGCTGCTGTCCCGTAGTTGGCCCTTGGCGGTGTACATGAAAGGCTCCGCGAGTCTTCGGTTTGAGTGCGTAAACGGGTTCAGTGCACCGGCGGCGCCAGGTGCGCCAGCGGCATCGCCGTGCTGTCTTGCAGCAGGTCTTGCGCCATCTGGGCGCGCAGCAAATGCATCAATCGCGCATCGGGCGTGGCCGCGGCGTCTTCGCTCGGATCGATCACCACGCAGTCGTGGATCGCCGCGCCGAGAAAGCGCTCGGCGCACTCCGCGAGGCTCTCGCCCAGCCGCTCGGTGCGCGGGCCCTGGGGGTCGGCGACGATCAACAAGTCGTGCGCCAGCCAGCCCGGGCGCTGCGCCAGGCGCTTCAGCGACGCATAGGCCTCGGTCATCGCACGCGGCGTGTCAGCGGCCAGCAGCAGTGGGCGCAAGCGCTGGCTCGCGAACAGGCGCGCCAGGTCCACCGTGCCAGCGTGCACCAGCACCAGGTCGGCTTGCGGGGCGGCGCACTCGAGTGCCTCGAGAAACGACGCGCAACGACCCTGCGTGTCCACATGGCGGATCGGCAGCCCGCGCGCGGCGAGGTACGACACATCGTCGGAGATCGCCTCAACGCACGAGGCCAGATCGATCAGCGCCATCTCGTGCGGCGCCGGTGCGCTGTCGGCGGCGTCGACCACCAGCGTGTGCAGCCCGAGCGCCGCGGCGGCGTCGCACAGGCGATCGATCACCAGCGACGCCTGCGCTACCTGCTCGTTGTGGGCGAGCGCGATGAAGCGCTTGCGCGCCGAGCCGAACATGCGGCGCAGCCCGGCCGCCTGGTCGTTGGCGGCACGCGCGTTCGATGCGGTGCTGAGCGACATGGGGTCCTTCGATCAGGCGTGCCAGCCGGCGGCCGCAGGCATCGCGGCGCGCTGCGCCGCGAACATCAGGTTCATGTCGCCCGGCTCGACGCGCCAGGCCGGCATCGCCACTGGGCGCATCGCACGCTGGATCAGCGCGCTGGACGACAGGCGGTGCCAGTCTTCGGGCACGCGCTGGCCGTTGGCCACGCCGACCACACGCAGCTTGTGGCGGATCAGCGCATCGAGCGCGGGGGCGATCTTCACCGCCTCGTCGATCTTGGACAGCACGGCGCCGCGGCAGCTGGCCGCGTTATAGGCCTGCATCACGTCTTCGGTGGTCTCGCCCTGCGACGCGGCGTTGACCACCAGCAGGCGCTGGATGGCGCGATGCGCCAGCATGTCGAGCAGCTCGCGCGTGCGCTGGTCGCGCTGCGCCATGCCGGCGGTGTCGATCAGCACCAGCTTCTTGCCCGACAGCAGCTCGAGCAGATCGTCGAGCGAGGCGCGGTCGTGCGCGGTGTGCACCGGCACGCCAAGGATGCGGCCGTAGGCGCGCAACTGCTCGTGCGCCGCCATGCGGTAGGCGTCGAGCGTGATCAGGCCGAGGTTGGCCACGCCGTGACGTGCCGCGAACGACGCTGCGATCTTGGCGGTGCTGGTGGTCTTGCCGACGCCGGTGGCGCCGATCAGCGCGTAGACGCCGCCCAGGTCTTCGATCGGCAGGCTCGCTTCGTCGCTTTGCAGGTTGCGCGACAGCACCGACTGCGCCCAGGTCACCTCATCGGTCACCTCGGCCGGCAGATGTTCGACCAGCTTGCGCACCAGCGCGGGCGAGAAGCCAGATTCGAGCAGCCGCTGGCTCAGCGCCGATTGGCGCGGGTTGCGATGCAGCTGCTCCATGAACGCGAGCGCGCTGAATCGGTCTTCGATCAGGCCCTTCACCGCGCGCAGTTCGTTCATCACCGCGGCCTGCTCGCGTTGCGCGGGCACCGGGTCGGCCAGCGACGGCACCGGGTGGGGCAGGCGCAGCGCCTCGTGCGCAACAGGCACGGTGATCGGCTGCGACGGTGCTTGGGCAGCCGCTGCGCGCAGCGTTGGCTGCGGGACGGCCGGCGTGGTTTGCGGCGTCACACGCGCCGTTGCACGAGGTGACGTGGCCGGGGCCATCACCGGCGCGCGCTCTTCGAACGTCGGCATGATGGTCTCGGGCGCGTCGGGCTGCATCGCGGCGCGGCGGCGGCGCAGCAGGCGTTCGCGCACATAGTCCTGGAACGACAACGTGCTCATCGCCAGGCTTTGCACGTCTTGCTCGACGGGCAGGTTGGTGGGCGCGGCGCTCGCCGCAGGCGCTGCGGTCCGCTGCGGCACGGCTGGCGCACGTGGCGGCGCAGCCTCTTGAGGCGTCGTTTCAGCCACCTTCTGAATCTGTGCGATCGCGCCCGGTGCCATCGCCAGCACCTCGACGCCGTGCTCGCACGGCCGGTTGGACAGCACCACGGCATCGGCGCCGAAGGCCATGCGCACTTGGTTCAGTGCCTCGCGCGATGAGCGCGCGATAAAGCGTTTGACGTTCATGCCGTGCCTCCGATGACCGCTCCGATGCGGATCGAGTGGGTTTCAGGAATCTCGCTGTGACTGAGCACGCGCAGCCGGGGGGCCGTGCGCTTGAGCAGCCGCGCCATCGCGGCGCGGATCGCATCGGGCACCAGCAGGCATGCCGGATGACCCATGTCTTCTTGATGCTTGGCGGTGCTCGCGGCTTCGCGCGACAGCGTGTCGGCCACGCCGGGGTCGAGCACCGCGCCGTGCGGCGAGCCGAGCGCTTGCGTCACCATGCGCTCGAGGTCGGGCTCCAGCGCGATGACATCGAGCTCGCGCACCGGCCCATAGATCTGGTTGACGATCGCCGGCGCCAGGTGCACGCGGATGCGGCGCGCCAGCTCCAGCGGGTCGGTCACGCTGGTGGCGTGCTCGGCCAGGCACTCGACGATCGAGCGCATGTCGCGGATGTGCACGCCCTCTTCCAGCAGCAGCTGCAGGACCTTTTGCACGGTGGCGATACCGACCATCTTGGGAATCACGTCCTCGATCAGCTTGGGTGCCAGCTTGGTCACGTGCTCGACCAGCGACTGGGTCTCGACGCGGCCGAGCAGACGCCCGGCATGCACTTGCATCAAGTGTGAGAGGTGGGTGGCCACGACGGTGGCGCAATCAACCACCGTAAATCCGGCCATCTGTGCCTGCTCGCGCGCACGGTCCTCGATCCACACCGCGGGCAGCCCGAATGCGGGGTCGACCACGCGCGTGCCGGGCAGCTGCAGCGTTGCGCCGCCGGGGTTGATGGCCAGCCACATGCCGGGAAAGGCCTCGGCCTCACCGACCACCGCGCCGCGCAACGTGATGCGGTACACGCTGGGCTTCAACTCCAGGTTGTCGCGGATGTGCACCGGTGGCGGCAGAAAGCCCACGTCCTGAGCGAACTTCTTGCGCACGCCCTTGATGCGCGCCAGCAGGTCGCCCTGGCGCTCCTTGTCGACCAGTGCGATCAGGCGATAACCGACTTCGAGGCCGAGCGTGTCTACCGGCTGCAGATCGTCCCAGCTGGCCTCGGCCGATGCCGGCGGCGCCGGCCGCGCCAGTTGCTCCTGCTGTTGCGTCGCCAGCTGTTTCTCGCGCTGATGCAGCCAGAACGCGAGCCAGCCGATCGCCGATGCGATGACGACGAACACGAGGTGCGGCATGCCGGGCACCATGCCCAGCGTGCCGACGATTGCCGCAGCCACCGCCAGCGCGCGCGGCGAGCCGAACACCTGCGCGCCGATCTGCGTGCCGATGTCTTGCTGCTTGCCCACGCGCGACACCACCATCGCGGCGGCCACCGAGATCAGCAGGGCCGGAATCTGCGCCACCAGCGCGTCACCCACCGCCAGCAGGATGTAGCTCTCGGCGGCCTGCCCAGCCGACAGGTCGTGCTGCGCGATGCCGATCACGAAGCCGCCGACGATGTTGATCACCAGGATCAAGATGCCGGCCACCGCGTCACCGCGCACGAATTTGGACGCACCGTCCATCGAACCGAAGAACTCGGCTTCCTCGCTCACTTCGAGGCGGCGGCGCTTGGCTTCCTTCTCGTCGATCAGGCCGGCGTTCAAATCGGCGTCGATCGCCATCTGCTTGCCGGGCATCGCATCCAAGGTGAAACGCGCGCCGACCTCGGCGATGCGCTCGGCGCCCTTGGTGACGACGATGAAGTTGATCACCACCAGGATCGCGAACACGATCAGACCGACCGCGAAGTTGCCGCCGATCAAGAAGTGGCCGAACGATTCGATCACCTGGCCCGCTGCCGCAGCACCGGTGTGGCCCTGCATCAGCACGACGCGGGTCGACGCCACGTTGAGCGACAAGCGCAGCAGCGTGGTGATCAGCAGCACCGAGGGGAACGCCGCGAAGTCGAGCGGCCGCACCATGCGCGCGGCCACCATCATCACGGTGAGCGCGATCGCGATGTTGAAGGTGAACAGCACGTCCAGCGCCAACGGCGGCAGCGGCAGCACCATCATCGCCAGCACCATCACGATGAACAGCGGTGCGATCACGCCCTTCACCGCGTCGGCGCCGCCGCCGAACCATTGCTTCAGCAATGCATTCATTCGGTGGCTCCGGCGAGCTCGGCCTCATGCGGGTCGAAGCCCGGCGGCAGCTGCGGCTCGGGCACGGCCTGCGGCATCGGCGCCTTGCCAACGAGCGCGGCGCGCAACTGGTACACGTAGGCCAGCACCTGCGCCACGGCTGCAAACAGCGCGGCAGGCACCTCGCGATCGATCTCCACGTGCGCGTACAGCGCCCGCGCTAGCGGCGGCGAGCGCAGCACCGGCACCTTGGCATCGCGCGCGATGTCGCGGATGCGCATCGCGATCAAGTCGGCGCCCTTGGCCAGCACGCGCGGTGCGGCCATCGTGGTCTCGTCGTACTTCAGCGCCACCGCGTAGTGCGTGGGGTTCATCACCACCAGGTCTGCCTTGGGCACGTTGGCCAGCATGCGGCGCTTGACCATCTCGCGCATGCGCGCCTTGACCTTGGCCTTGATCTCCAGGTTGCCCTCGAGCTCCTTCATTTCCTGCTTGGCCTCTTCGCGGCTCATCATCAAGCGCTTCATCCACAGATGGCGCTGCAGCGGCACGTCGACGGCGGCAAACGCGGCCAGCGGCAGCAGCAGCCACCACACGCCCCACTGCACGGCCTGCGCGGTGTGCGACAACGCAGCGGGCAACGACATCCCCAGCGCGTCGTGATAGCGCGCCAGCGAGCGGTTGAGCACGAAGGCGCCGATCACGCCAAGCACCAGCGCGAGCACGCTCGCCTTCAGCGTGTCGCCCAGATGCGCCTTGGAAAACATGCGCCCGAGACCCGACAGCGGGTCGAGCTTTGAAAAGGTCGGGGCCAGCGGCTTCCAGGTGAAGTTCCAGCCGCCCGACGCCACGGCCGACACGACGGCGGCCAGCACCATTGCGAGGCCCAGCGGCAGCAACACCGTCACCAAGCGGTGCGCTTGCTCCGACAGCGTCTCCAGCATCGCCTGCGGCGTCGCCACGGCTTGGGCATCGAAGCGCAGGCCATCGGCCAGCAACTGCCCCGCCGCGTGCGTGGCCATCGGGGCCAGCACTACCAGCGCCGCCGCGCCTGCAGCCATCGGCAGCAGATGGGCCAAATCGCGCGAACGCGCAACCTGGCCGTCCTCGCGCGCCTTGGCAATGCGCCGGTGCGAGGCTGGTAAGTTGCGGTCTTGGAGGTCGGCCATGGGCGAAACGACGAATCGGTTCCGCCATCGTGCCGACGCCCGCGTTTTCTTAAGCCCGAAAAGCCGGCCTGCTGCCAGCCCTTTTTACAACTGGTGGGATTCGCGCGGGCCGCGCGGCGCCTAAAAGCCGAGACTGGCCAGCAGGTCGTCGACCTCGGTCTGATCCTTCACGACGTCGCTGCGGCTATCGGCATCGACCACCGGGCCTTGGAGGCCCTGTGCTTCGACAACTTTGTCACGCTGCTCGGGTGGTACCACCTGGACCAGTAGCTTCAACAGGCTGTCTTCGAGATCGGTGGCCAAGGTCACCACCTTGGCCACCACCTGGCCCGTGAGGTCGTGAAAGTCCTGCGCCAGCATGATGTCGGTGAGGTGCTGGTCGATCTGGCGCGTGCGTGCCTCGACGTCGCCGACGAAGTTCAGCACGCTGCCTGAAGCCACCGCGCGCACCGGGTCGGCGATCAACGCACCGGCCAGCTTGCGCGTGTCGGCGGCGATGCGCTGGTGCTCCTGCTTGGCCTGGTCGACCGAGTCCAGCACCTTCTCGGCCGCCTGCGCCGTCTTGCTGGCGATGTAGTTCAGGCGGCTGCGCGCATCGGGCAGGCCGTCGGCCGCCTGTTGCAGCTTGGGCATCACGCCGAGCTGCTGCAGTGTGTCGTGCAGCATGCGCGTGATCGCGCCAAGCTGCTG
Source organism: Burkholderiales bacterium (assembly GCA_044445225.1). Classification (GTDB taxonomy): domain Bacteria; phylum Pseudomonadota; class Gammaproteobacteria; order Burkholderiales; family Burkholderiaceae_C; genus JAEUPI01. The sequence goes on along the minus strand of JBIODO010000181.1, from coordinate 245 downwards.
GAACACTTCGGGCGAGGCCGTCACCGGCCCCTTGGGCATCAGTGCGGCGAGGTCGTCCATCTTCATCTGGCAGGTCATTCTTGTGCTTGTGTGGCTTGCGGAGCCGGGCCGGCGCCGGGCCGCCCCCGAGCCGGCCCAGCCCCTCGGGGGGGCAGCGAGCGAATTCTGCGAGCGTGGAGGCACACAGTTCAGGCGGCGATCTTCTGGACGATCTTCTGCACCTTCTCTTCGAGGGTGGCCTTCGT
>JBIODO010000180.1:0-8289 GCA_044445225.1 Burkholderiales bacterium | reverse complement strand
GCACATTACAGGGCTCTGCCACCACGCTGACCATCGGCTTCGAGTCGCCCGAATCGGGTGGGGTCAAGCTGACCAAGACCTATACCTTCCACCGTGGCGACTATGCGATCGATGTGCAGCACACGATCCGCAACGTTTCCGCCGCGCCGGTGACGCCACAGCTATACCTGCAGCTCGTCCGCGACGGCAATGTCGACCCTTCGGGCGTCTTCATGGCGCCGACCTCGTTCACGGGGCCTGCGGTCTATACCGAAGACAAGCACTATCAGAAGGTCGAGTTCACGAATATCGCCAAAGGCAAGGGCGACTACCTGCGCAGCGCCGACAACGGGTACGTGGCGATGGTGCAGCACTACTTCACCACGGCTTGGCTCGTCCACGCCAAGCAGACGCGCAACTTCGCGCTCGAGCCGGTGCAGGGCGCCACCAATCTGTACCGCGCGGCAATGGTGCTGCCGCTGAGCGAACTTGCGCCGGGGGCCGAGAAGACGCAGGACGCGGTGCTGTTCGCCGGCCCGCAGGAGGAGACCAGGCTCGCGGCGCTGGCGCCCGGGCTTGAACTGGTCAAAGACTACGGTTACTTCGCGATCCTGGCGAGGCCGCTGTACTGGCTGCTCGATCACTTGCACCGCTTGCTCGGCAATTGGGGCTGGTCGATCGTCGCGCTGGTGGTGCTGCTGAAGATCGCGTTCTACTGGCTCAACGCGAGCGCCTATCGCTCGATGGCCAAGATGAAGGCCATCAATCCCAAGGTGATGGAGATGCGCGAGCGGCTGAAGGACAAGCCGCAGCAGATGCAGCAGGAGATGATGCGCATCTACCGCGAGGAGAAGGTCAATCCGCTCGGTGGCTGCCTGCCGATCGTGGTGCAGATCCCGTTCTTCATTGCGCTGTACTGGGTGCTGCTGTCGAGCGTGGAGATGCGCAATGCGCCGTGGATTGGCTGGATCCACGACTTGTCGCAGAAGGATCCGTTGTACATCCTGCCGCTGCTGATGACCGGCTCGACGCTGTTCCAGACCTGGCTCAATCCGACGCCGCCCGATCCGGTGCAGGCCAAGATGATGTGGATCATGCCGCTGGTTTTCTCAGTGATGTTCTTCGTCTTCCCTGCCGGCCTGGTGTTGTACTGGCTCACGAACAACCTGCTGTCGATCGCGCAGCAGTGGTTCATCAACAAGCGACTCGGTGTGGCGCCGAGCCTGTCGAAGAAGTAGCTGCCACAGCGTCGCGGCGCTTGCCGTGGCGTTTGCCCGTGACGCCTGCACGCTCAGGGGGGCATGCCCGATTCGGGGGGTTGGACCCGCCCAATGTGAGGTTCATCATTGACGCCATCGATCGATGTTCAAAGCGCCGATCGAGCACAGAGTTCAATGGCCCGGCATGCGGGCCATTTCGGTCCATGCGGGGCCGACCCGGCGAAACCCGGCTCTGGAGCGCGCCTCGATCGTTTCTAGTGAATCGTTCGACGCTCCTCCCCGCGCCAACGCGAAGAACGCGCCCGTCACACGACGGGCGCGTTTTTCCTTGGGGCGCGGCCTGTGTTCGGGCGCGCCACAATCGCCGCGATGTTGTCGCGGCTCAATGACCCGATCGTTGCCATCGCCACCGCGCCCGGTCGCGGCGCGGTCGGCATCGTGCGGGTCTCCGGCCGCGCACTGCAGCCGTTGATCCTGGCGTTGTGCGGCCGAGCGCTCGAGCCGCGCCATGCGACGCTGTTGCCGTTTCTCGACGACCGGGCGCAGCCGATCGACCGCGGCCTCGCGGTGTACTTCCCGGCCCCCCACTCCTACACCGGTGAAGACGTGCTCGAGCTGCATGCGCACGGCGGCGCGGTGGTGCTGCAGTTGCTGGTGGCGCGCTGTTTGCAGGCCGCGTGCGAGCAGCGTCCCGGGGGCGAACACTTGCGCGCGCTGCGTCCGGCCGGGCCCGGCGAGTTCACCACGCGCGCGTTTCTCAACGGCAAGCTCGACCTGGCGCAGGCCGAGTCGGTGGCCGACCTGATCGACGCCGGCACCGAAGCGGCCGCGCGGTCGGCCGCCCGCTCGCTGGTAGGCGATTTCTCGCGCGAGGTGAACGCGCTCGGTGACGCGTTGGTCGAGCTGCGCTCGCTGGTCGAGGCGACGCTGGACTTTCCCGACGAGGAGATCGACTTCTTGCAGCGTGCCGACGCCACTGGCCGTCTGGAGCGCATCGACGGGCGGCTGCAGGCGGTGCTTCGTGCTGCACAACACGGCGCGCTGCTGCGCGAGGGCATCCACGTGGTGCTCGCCGGCCAGCCCAACGTCGGCAAGAGCTCGTTGCTCAACGCGCTGGCCGGCGCCGAGCTGGCGATCGTGACCCCGATTCCAGGCACCACGCGCGACAAGGTCGCGCAGACGATTCAGATCAGCGGGGTGCCGGTGCACGTGGTCGACACCGCGGGTTTGCGGTCACCGGACGACGATGCGCTCGATGCGGTCGAACGCATCGGCATCCAGCGCAGCTGGGCCGAGATCGGCCGCGCCGACGCGGTGCTGGTGATGCACGACCTGACGCGTCACGCGTCGCCGGAGTACCTGCGTGCGCAGCAGGCCATTGACGCGCAGTTGCAGGCGCTGACGCGTGTGCCGCGCCTGCAGGTGTTCAACAAATGCGACGTGGCTGAACACGCTACGAATGAGGACGGCGCCATCGTGCTGTCGGCGCTCACCGGCCAGGGGCTGGACGAACTGCGTTGCGCGCTGCTCGAACTCGCTGGTTGGCAGGCGGCGCCCGAAGGCGGCTTCATCGCCCGCACGCGCCACGTGCATGCCCTGCGCCGGGCCGCCGAGCACCTGGCTCAGGCGCGCGCCCACGCCGAGCAAGGCGACGCCGCGCTCGAGCTGCTGGCCGAAGAGTTGCGATTGGCGCACCAGTGCCTGAGCGAGATCACCGGAGCCTTCACCCCCGACGACTTGCTGGGCGAGATCTTCGGCCGCTTTTGCATCGGCAAGTGAGGCCCGCCCGCTTCAACCACCCGGTTTCGACTTCACCCGCAACAGTTTCTCCTCGGCCAGTGCCAGCGCGGCCGGCAGGCCGGACAACACCAGCGTGTCACCCGCGCTCAGCACCTGGTTGTCCTCAGGCACCAGCACGCGGCCGGAGGCCAGTCGCAGCGACACCACGTGCACGCCGGTGGCGTGCAGTGCCTGCTCGGCGAGCCGCCGTCCCAGACACGCCGCGGCCATGGGCAGCGTCACGCTGGTCAGTCGGGCCTGCTGCAGCTCCTGCACGGTGTCGTCGTCGGCGCCGTGGAAGTAGCCGCGCAGCAGGCTGTAGCGTGCGTCGCGCGCGTCGCGGGTGATGCGGATGACGCGTTGCATCGGCACGCCCACCAGCGCCAGCGCTTGCGCGGCCAGCATCAGCGAGCCTTCCACCGCCTCGGGCACCACCTCGGCGGCGCCGGCCTCGCGCAACTTCTCGAGGTCGCTGTCGTCGATGGTGCGCACGATCACCGGCACGCGCGGCGCGTGCTCGTGCACCAGGTTCAGGATCTTCAGTGCCGAGGCGGTGTTGGGGTAGCTCACCACCACAGCGCTTGCGCGCACCAGGCCGGCGGCCATCAGGCTGCGCAACCTGGCGGCGTCACCGAACACCACGCTCTGGCCCGCCGCCGCGGCTTGGCGCACGCGGTCGGGGTCGAGGTCCAGCGCCATGTAGGCAATGCCCTCGCGCTCGAGCAGACGTGCCAGGTTCTGGCCGCTGCGCCCATAGCCGCAGATGATCACGTGCGCCTCGGTGCGCATTGCTCTCTTGGCGATCGCTGTCAGCTGCACCGACTGCATCATCCAGTCGCTCGACGACAGGCGCATCACGATGCGGCTGCTCCACATCACCAGGATCGGCGTGGCCAGCATCGACAGCACCATGGCGGCCCACACCGGGTTCATCCACTCGCCCACCAGCAGGTTGTTGGCAACACCGAGCGCCAACAGCACGAAGCCGAATTCGCCGGCCTGCGCCAGGTACAAGCCGGTGCGGATGGCCGCTCCGGGAGAAGCGTGAAAGGCGCGCGCCAGCAGCGCCACCAGCACGGCCTTGGCCAGCACTGGCAGCGTGGTCAGCAGCAGCACCAGCAGCCATTGGTCGACCAGGGGCCGCCAGTCCAGGCGCATGCCGATGGTGATGAAGAACAACCCGAGCAGCACGTCGTGGAACGGCCGAATGTCGGTCTCGACCTGATGCTTGTATTCGGTTTCGGCCACCAGCATGCCGGCGACGAACGCACCGAGCGCGAGTGACAAGCCCGAGGCCTCGGTGAGCCACGCCAGTCCGAGCGTGACCAGCAGCAGGTTGAGCACGAACAGTTCTTCACTCTTGAGCCGCGCCACCTGCGTGAGCCACCAGCGCATCGCGCGCTGGCCACCCACCAGCAGCAGCCCCAGCAGCACAGCGGCCTTCACCAGCGCGATGGCCAGCGCGGTGGCCAGGCCAGCGCCACCTTGTCCAAAAGCGGGTATCAGTACCAACAGCGGTACCACCGCCAGATCCTGGAACAGCAACACGCCGAGCACGCGGCGGCCGTGCTCGCTTTCAAGCTCGAGCCGCTCGGCCATCAGCTTCAGGAGAATGGCCGTCGACGACATCGCCATCGCTGAACCCAGCGTGATGGCGCCTTGCCATGTCAAGTCCCAGGCGCGGCCGAGTGCTGCGAAGCCCGCGGCCAGCAGGGCGTTGCCGATCACCGCGCCCAGGATCGTCAGCCCCACCTGCGACAAGCCAAGGCCGAACACCAGCGAACGCATGCTGCGCAGCTTGGGCAGGTTGAACTCCAGCCCGATCACGAACATCAGGAACACCACACCGAACTCGGCCAGCGCGCGCGCGGCGGCCGGGTCGCCGGCCAGCGCCAGCGCGTTAGGCCCGATCAGCACGCCCACTGCCAGATAGCCGAGCATCGGCGGCAGCTTCAGCGTGCGGCACACCACCACGCCAGCCACCGCGGCGACGAGGTACAGCAAGACGACTTCGAGTGTGGTGGCCATCGTGCAGCAGGGCCCGCCGGGGTGCGGCCTAGAATGCCCGATCCTAAGCGAGCTATTCCGCACGTGGCCCCTACACCGAGCTTCGACGCGCAGCGTGCACTCACGCTGGCGGCGCAGACCTTCGAGATCGAGGTGCGTGCGCTGACCGCGCTGGCAGCCCGGCAGGGCGACGGTTTTGTGAACGCGGTGCGCGCGATGCTCGAATGCAAGGGCCGCGTCATCGTGATGGGCATGGGCAAGAGCGGGCATGTCGGCCGCAAGATTGCCGCCACGTTGGCGTCCACTGGCACGCCGGCGTTTTTCGTGCATCCGGCCGAGGCGGGCCACGGCGACCTCGGCATGGTGCAGCCGGGCGACGTGCTGCTGGCGATCTCCAACAGCGGCGAGAGCGACGAGTTGGCCGTGCTACTGCCGGCATTGAAGCGTTTGAGCCTGACCTTGGTGGCGATGACCGGCAACGAGGAGTCGACGTTGGCCCGCCACGCCGACATCGTGCTGTCGAGTCAGGTCGATCAGGAGGCCTGCCCGTTGAACCTCGCGCCCACCGCCAGCACCACGGCGCAGATGGCCCTCGGCGATGCGCTGGCGGTGGCACTGCTCGACGCGCGCGGTTTTCGGGAGGAGGACTTTGCGCGTTCGCATCCCGGCGGCTCGCTCGGCCGCAAGCTGCTGATGCATGTGGGCGACTTGATGCGCAGCGGCGCCGACGTGCCCCGCGTCGGGCCGCGCGCCTCGTTCAGCGAGGTGCTGCGCGAGATGACCGGCAAGGGCCTCGGATTTACCGCCATCGTGGCTGACGATCAACAGGTGCTCGGCATCTTCACCGATGGCGATCTGCGGCGCCTCATCGAGCGCGGCGCCGACCTGCGCGGGCTGCTGGCGCAGCAGGTGATGCACCCGGGCCCCAGGCTCATCCGCGTCGATGCGCTGGCCGTCGACGCGGCCGATCTGATGGAGCAGCACCGCATCACCAGCGTGCTGGTGATCGACGAGCGCTCGCGCCTGGTGGGCGCGCTGAACTCTAACGACCTGATGCGCGCGAAAGTCATTTGATATGGAGCCCCCGCGCGCACTTCGCTTGCTGCCCCCCGAGGGGGCGCATCAGTGGCCTCGGGTGGCCGGGCGCTGCTGACATGGCACCGGCGCTGAGCTTCGCGCCCGAGTTGCTGCTGCAGGCGCAGGGTGTTCGCGCGGCGATCTTCGACGTCGACGGCGTGCTCACCGACGGGCGTCTGTACATCGGCGAGCAAGGGGAGATTTTCAAAGCATTCCACACGCTCGATGGTCACGGGCTCAAGCTGCTGGCCGCCGGCGGCATCACGCCGCTGGTGGTCAGCGGGCGCGACTCGCCGGGGTTGCGCAGGCGATTGAGCGACCTCGGCATTGCGCACGCGGCGTTCGGCGCCGCCGACAAGGTGCAAGCGGCCGAATCGCTGCTGCTGCAACTGGCGCTCGAGTGGCCACACGTGGCGGTGATCGGTGACGACTGGCCCGATCTGCCATTGATGAACCGCGCGCAGTTTGCGTGCGCGGTGCCGGGCGCGCACATCGAGGTGCGCGCCGCCGCCCACCATGTGACGTCGCTGCGCGGCGGCCATGGCGCCGCGCGCGAGTTCTGCGACCTGCTGCTGTGCGCCGTGGGGCGCTATGCCGAGCTGCTGCGCACGCAGCGCGTCGGACTGGACCGCTGAACGCGCCGCTTGTCATGACGCACGCCGCGGCACCTCCCGAGCTGCATCTGCCCGACCTGCCAGAGGTCGAGGTGTCGCTGGGCGCGCCGCCACCGGTGCCGTGGCGCGGCGGCGGTGTGCGCGCGCGCGCGCGCGAGCTGGTGGGCGCATACCTGCCGCTGCTGCTGCTGGCATTGCTGGCGCTGGGAACCTGGTGGCTGGTCAAGAACACGCCGCGCCCCGCGGCCGGCGTCGACGGCGCGCCGCTGCGCCACGATCCCGACTACGAGATGCGCGACTTTGCGATCACTCGCTTCGGCATCGACGGCCGCGCCACCGTGCGCATCGAGGGCACGTGGCTGCGCCATTACCCGGACACCGACCGCATAGAGATCGAAACGGCCCGCCTGCAATCACACGCGCCCGACGGCCGTGTCACCCGTGCCTATGCCGCCCGCGCGCTGTCCAATGGCGACGGCAGCGAATGGCAGCTCACTGGCGGCGCCCACGTGGTCGCGCAGGTGCGCTCGGGGCCGCCGCTGGAGCTCGACAGCGAGTTCCTGCATGTGTTCGTGTCCACCGAGCGCATCCGCTCGCACCTGCCGGTCATCGTGCGCCAGGGCAACGACGAGATCCGCGCCGGAGGCGTCGAGGCCGACAATCTGGCGCAGCAACTCCAGCTCGCGCCCCCGGTACGGGCCAGTTTTTCGCCGCGCGCCACGCAGCGATGGACCGCTCCGCGCGCGGCGCCATGAGCGCCGCAAACTCGCCGCTGGTCTTCATCACCGGGGCCTCCAGTGGCATCGGGCAGGCGCTGGCCCGGCGCTTCCGGGCCGCGGGCTGGCGCCTGGCACTGGCGGCGCGCCGCGAAGACGAGTTGCGGCGCTTCGTGATTGCGCAGTCCTACGCCGAGCGCGATGCGCAGGTGTACGCGGCCGACGTGGCCGACGGCGCGTCGATCACCGTGGCCGGCCGTTCGTGCATCGAGCGCCAGGGGCTGCCTGATGCCGTGATCGCGAACGCTGGCATCAGCGTGGGCATCGACAGCGCACGCATCGAGGACCTGCAGGTGCTGCACGACACGCTGCAGACCAACGTGTTTGGTATCGCGGCGACGTTTCAACCGTTCATCGGACCGATGCGGCAGCGGCGCCGCGGCACGCTGGTGGGTGTGGCCAGCGTCGCCGGCATTCGCGGCTTGCCGGGGCATGCGGCCTACTGCGCCAGCAAGGCGGCGGCGATCGCCTATTGCGAGAGCCTGCGCGGCGAGTGCCGGCCCTTCGGCGTGCGCGTGGTGACGCTGGTGCCCGGCTACATCGACACGCCATTGACGCGCGGCAATCCGTACCCGATGCCGTTCCTGATGACCGCCGATGCGTTTGCCGACGCCGCCTTCGCCGCGGTCTCGGCAGGCCACAGCTATCGCGTCATTCCGTGGCCGATGGCGGTTGTGGCCAAGCTGTTGCGCGTGATGCCCAATGGGTTGTTCGACCGCGTGCTCGCTGGGCGTTCGCGCAAGCCGCGCCGCGGCGCAGCGGCCCGCTGAGCGGCCCGGGCCGCGCACAACGCAAACGGGCGCCCGCAGGCGCCCGTCGAGAGTCCATCTCGTGCTC
>JBIODO010000179.1:0-8348 GCA_044445225.1 Burkholderiales bacterium | reverse complement strand
TGGAGCAAGGCGCAGCTTGCACCGCGCGTGCACTTCATCAATTGCCACGGCAACACGTTGACGCCCATCTTCCTCGGCGAATTTCCGGAGCAGACTTACTTCACCGCACACGACTCGGCGCAGTTGCGCGCCAAGGTCACCGAGGGCACGGTGATCGCGGCCGAATGCTGCTACGGCGCCGAGCTCTACGACCCCGCCGACGCCGGCGGCAAACCCGGCATCTGCAGCACCTACATGCGCGAAGGCGCCTACGGCTTCTTCGGCAGCACCACCGTCGCCTACGGACCCAGCGAGGGCAATGGCCAGGCCGACCTGTTGTGCCGTTTCTTCATCGAGGCGGTGCTCGGCGGCAGCTCGCTCGGCCGCGCAGCAGCCGAGGCGCGGCATCGCTTCGTCTCGCAGTTCTCGCACCTCGACCCCAGCGACTTGAAGACCGCGGCACAGTTTCTGCTGCTGGGCGACCCGTCGATCCACGCCGTCGCGCCAGTGCTTCACGCGCTGTCGCGGTCGCGCGCGGTCAAGCGCGCAATGGCCGGTGGCACCATCGTGCAGGGCGCCCGTGCGTTCCGGCGCGAGCGCATCGGCCGCACCGGGCACAACCTGTCGCGCACCGTCGGGGCGGCGCAGCTTGCCAAGCGCCGGGCACCGTCCACCGTGCGGGCGCTGCTCGAGTCGGTGGCACGCGAGTCGGGCATTCGCGATGCGGTGCTTCAGTCCTACCGCGTGGCGTTTCCGGCGCAGGCCACGGCCACCAGTTCGGCACCGGTGCGGGCCAATCGGCGCGCGCGCAGCGTGCACATGATCCAGGGCAGCACGCGCGCCGCGCGCGACGACAGCGGCCTGCCGCTGGTGACGGCGATCATCGCCACCCTCGAAGGCAAGCGGGTGGTGCACATCCGGCGCGTACACAGCCGTTGAATGTCCATCACCGGTCACGCAGCCGGCGTGGTATGTGAAGATGCAGCGCGCGCTGCCGCGCGCTCGAGGGTTGCATGCTCAAGCCGGTGCGCATGGATGGCCACGTCATCCGCAAGCGGATCAATGTCGGCTCCAAGAGCGACCACGAGGCCGTGGTGCTCGTGTGCGCGCAGGGCGAATTCAAGCTGCGGCGCCGTGGCGGCCCACCCTTCGTCGACGACGCGCTCGATGCGCTGGTGGGCAAGCGCATCAGCGCCAGCGGCATCGTCTCGGCGGGCCAGTTCATCGTCGACGAGTTGGTGATCACCGGCAGCGCGTGAGCCGCGCTCGCGGCGCATCAATCGAGACCGATCACCTGGTCTTCGGGCCCCGGCCGGCACCCTGCGGCCACCGTGTCCCAGCCGCGGTGGATCACCACGCGCTGCTCGTCGTGGCACAGCTCGACGCGCCGCGCATCGGGCACCTGCGCACGCACGAAGGCTTCGATCGACGTCGGCAGGCTGGTGCGAAGGCCGAGCGCGTAGCGGTCTTGCTCGGGATGGTCGTCGTAGTGGATCCAAGGGATGAAGTGGCCCGCGAACATCAGCGCGTGCGAGCCCACAGCGATCGCTTGCGGGTCGTAGTGCTGGCTCAACAGCCAGGCCTGCGCGCGCGCGCGCAGCGTCACATCGTCGTCGAGGCCACCCCAAGCGGCCGCCAGCATCTCGATCACCCACTGGTTGCAGTTCTGGTAACGCAGGCTGAACGGGTAGGCGTTGGCGCTGTAGTCGGCCGCCAGCAGCCGCAGCGCACGCGCGTTGTCGAGCGCGGCGCGCTCCAGCGCCGCGGCTTGATCGCGTGGCAGCCAGACGATCGACACGTAGCTGACCGACGGGTCGTCGCCGCCAAGCATGAAGCCGGCCAGCCCCTGGTCGTACAGGCGCGGGCGCCCCTCGTCGCACGCAAAGTACAGCTGTCGCACCGACCACGGGGCGTTGGCGCTCGCCTTCAGGCTGACGCCCGCGTGCGAGTAGCGCAGCTTGAAGCGGCTCAAGTCGATGCCCGAGCGAGCGATCAGGGCGACGTCCTGGCCGCTCGCCTCGAGTTCACGCCGGGCGATCGCGGCGAACTGCAGCAGCCGGTCCTGCTGCTGCGCGCTCAGCGGTGTTGGCCGATCACAAAATCGCGTCGAGGCCGACCCCGATTGCGCGGCGGCCACGCCGGCGATGAGCCAGGCGGCCAACAGCCACGCATGGGCCATCGCCCGAGGTCAATCCGTCAGAGCGCGACGGGCCGCGGCTCGAGCTCGCGATGCCAATCGTCGGCGAGCACGAGGAAGAACGGCTCGCGCTCGTCGCGGCCATTGGTGCGCGCAAACTCCAGGCCATAGTCGCGATTGCGCACGTTCACGATGTCGCCCGCCGCGATGCCGCGCGGCTCGAGCGCCTGGCGCGGCAACCGCAGCGTGAACTCGTGCGGCGCGCCGGCGGCCGCCGTGCCTTGCAGCGTCAGCTGCAACATGCCGGCGCGGCCAGCCAGCTCGGCAACCTCGATCACACGGTAGTCGCCATCGGCAGTCTTGGTGCCCGTCGAACTCTTGCTCGATGTGTTCAACGAGTCCGACGCGCTGCCCGACGAGGCCGAGCCGGCGCTGGAGGCCGACGAGGCAAAGCTCTCCGCCAAGCTCGGCATCGCAGCCGCGGCGCACAGCAAGGTCACGCAGCTCAGCCGCAACGGCGCGTTGATCATCGAGGCTCCTTGAGAAGTGCCGTGAGCATGCAGATCGCGCCAGCATAGCGCGCCGCGCCCGCGCCAACCCGCGCCCACATGCCCGACGGCACAACTCGTTGCAGATGCGACGGCACACGCACGATGCGGTCTGCCAAGGACGGCGCCCGCGCATGCGCAGCCCGGTACGCTGGCCTTCTTGCACGGTCTCCGGACCTATGCTGCATTCAACGCAAAAAGATGCCGCTTTTCAGAGGCTCGACGCGGCGATCGTTTAGTCAGAATGACGTAAGGCGCGAGGTCGTGGCGGTCCATGACGCTGAAGCCGCCTGAGCAGTCGACACATCGTGCAAACGCCACACTCGGCCGGGCATTCCGGCCACACCTGCCGCCGTGCGTTGGCCGGCGCCGCCTTGCTGGCCGCGGCGGTCAGCGCCGACGCCGTGCCCTGGGTGGTGCAGGTGCACAGCGCCGCCGGCGCGCCACTGGCCGACGCCGTGGTGGCCGTGCAAATCAACGGCCAGGCCGCCAAGGCGGGCCCGCAGACCACGGCGCAGATGGCGCAGCGCGCGCGCGAGTTCGACCCCCATGTGCTAGTGGTGCAAACCGGCACCGCGGTGAGTTTTCCGAATTTCGACACCGTGCGCCATCACGTCTACTCGTTCTCGGCCGCCAAGACCTTTGACATCAAGCTGTACGCGGGCACACCCGCCAAGCCGGTGGTGTTCGACAGCCCCGGCGTCGCTGCGCTGGGGTGCAACATCCACGACCGCATGAGCGCGCACATCGTGGTGGTCGACACGCCGCTGTTCGCCCGCAGCGACGCCACCGGCACGGCCCGATTCGATCTGCCAGCCGGCGAGCATGTGCTGCTGTTCTGGCACTCCAGGCTCGGTACCACCACGCTGCAGAGCAAGCCGCTGCACGTGGGCAACGGCGCCGGCCGCACCGAGCTGATGCTGGTCGGCACCGACTAAGGCCCGCTGACGGCACGAATGCGATGGCGCTGCCCGGATTCCTCAATCTCAGACGGCTCGAAGGGCGCATCGTCGCGCTGTTCCTGGCGCTGCTGTCGGTGGTGCAGCTGGCCAGCTTCGCGCTGATCCATCGCAGCATCGCGAGCAACGCCGACGCGTCGATCAGCCACGAACTGGAGACCGGCGAACGCATCCTGCAGCGCCTGCTGGTGCAGGAAGCGCGCATGCGCGAAGACGCAGCCCGCTTGCTCGAGAAAGACCACGGCTTTCGCTCGGTGCTGGCCGAAGCCCTGCGCGGCGACGAGCTGCGCGAGACTCTGAAGGACGCATTGACCAGCCACGGCGAACGCGTCAAAGCCAGCATGGTGGCCTACATCGACGCGCAATCGCACCTCGTTGCTGCCACCACCGAACGCACGCAACCGTTCATCGACCTGCTGCCGCGCCTGAAGGCCGCCAGCAAGGCCACCGGCGCGCGGGCTCATCTGGCGTTGGTCGACGGCCGTGCCTACCAGGTGGTGGTGGTCCCAGTGGGTGCCGCAGGGCTCGACGGCTCGGTGCTGATGGCGTTCGCGCTAGACGCCACGCCACTGCTGGAGTTGCAGCGCCTATCGGGCCTGCAGGCGGTGATGCTGCTGCACGGACCCGATCGCCCCTGGAGCGCGGTGGCCTCGCTGCTCGACGCGCGGGGCAGCGCCAGCGTGGTGCAGCAAGTGCCCCGCGACACGCGCCAGTTCGCGTTGACGCTGGCTGGCGAAAACATGCACGCGCTGTACGTGAGCCTGCTCGACGAAGGCGGCCAGCAGCTCGGCGTGGCGCTGTTGCGATCGTTCGACGACGCGGTGGCCCCATACCGACGGCTGCAGCTGACCCTGTTTGCGTTGACCGTGCTCGGCGTGGCCATCTTCGCGCTGGGCAGCGTGTTGACGGCCAAGCGCATCAGCGAACCGATCAGGGCGCTGTCGGAGTCGGCGCGCCGGCTCGGCCGCGGCGACTATGGCACCGCCGTGTCGCGCACCTCCGATGACGAGATCGGCGACCTCGCGCAGGCGTTCGAGGCGATGCGCCAAGGCATCCAGGATCGCGAGCAACAAGTGCATCGCCTGGCCTTCTGGGATCCGCTGACGGGGCTGCCCAATCGCGAGCAGTTCAGCCAGCGGCTCGACGAACGGTTGCACACCGGTGGCGAGCCCTGCGCGGTACTGATGCTGGACCTCGACCGCTTCAAGCTGGTCAACGACGTGCTGGGCCATCGCTTCGGCGACCGCGTGCTGTGCAGCGTCGCCGAGCGGCTGCAGCAGCTCGGCCAGGGCAACGCCCACTCGCTGGCCCGGCTGGGAGGCGACGAGTTCGCGCTGCTGCTGGAGAACACCGATGCACCAGCAGCAGCCGAAATGGCGCTTCGCATCCAGCGCGCGTTCGAACGGCCGTTGGAGATCGACGACCAGACCATCGACCTGGGCACCAGCATCGGCATCACACTGCATCCGGTCCATGGGCGTGACGCCGCCCAGTTGCTGAGCCGTGCCGAGCTGGCGATGTACGCGGCCAAGCGCGAGCGCAGCGGCAGCCAGTTCTACGAACCGCGGCTCGATGTCAGCAGCCAGGAGTCGTTGTCGCTGCTGAGTGAGCTGCGCCAGGCCGTCGGCGCGCGCGAGTTGCGCCTGTACCTGCAACCCAAGATCGATCTGCAAACCGGCCAGGTCGTTGCCGCCGAGGCTCTGGTGCGCTGGCAGCACCCGCAGCGCGGCCTGGTGATGCCGGGCGAATTCATTCCGTTCGCCGAACAGACCGGCTTCATCCGCCAGCTCACGGCCTGGGTGATCGAGGCGGCCGCCCAGGCCGCGCACAAGGCCCACGCCCGCGGCCTCGGCCTGCGCATCAGCGTCAACCTGTCGGCGCGCGACCTGATGGACCAGGACCTGCCGGCCAAGGCGATGGCGCTGCTGCAGCAGTACGGCACCCGGCCTCAGGCGCTGTGCCTTGAGATCACCGAGAGCGCGATCATGGACGACCCGCAGCGCGCGATGCTCACGCTGGAGCAGTTGCGCAGGCTCGGCTTCTGGCTGTCGATCGACGATTTCGGCACCGGCTACTCGTCGCTCGCCTATCTCAAGCGGCTGGCGGTCGATGAGTTAAAGATCGACAAGAGCTTCGTGATGGCGATGACGCGCGATCTCGACGATGCCAAGATCGTGCGCTCGACCATCGAGCTGGCGCACAACCTGGGCCTCGCCGTGGTGGCCGAAGGCATCGAGAGCGCGCGCACCTGGAAGTTGCTGGCCGCGCTGGGCTGCGACGCGGGCCAGGGCTACTACATCAGCCGCCCGATGCCCGAAGACCAGTTCATGGCCTGGCTGGAGCAATGGCAGTTGCCCGACGCGATGGAGCAGGATGCGCCCGCATCGCTGCTGTCCGGGCTGGACTGATGGTCCTTGCAACCGGGGTGCGGCTCGCGCTGGTGCTGCTGGCATGGGGCACCTGCGCCGTCGCCCACGCCGACCCCGGCTACTACGTGGTCACCGTCTACGACAACGCCGGCCAGCGCGGCATCGACCTGCGCTACTGGACGGTCAAGCATCCCAACTCGCCCGAAGTCGCGTGGCCAGAGATCGGATTCAGTTACGGCGTCAACACGCGCTGGACCAGCGAGCTGTTCGCCAGCTTCATCGGCTCATCGCAGATGGCCACGCGCTTGAGCACCTGGAACTGGCAGAACGACGTCTTGCTCACGCAGGGCGAATGGCCGCTCGACGTGGCGGTGCATACCAACATGGCCCGCATCGCCAACAGCGATGGTGCCTACGCGCTCGAGATCGGCCCGGTGCTGCAAACCGACATCGAGCGCACCCAGCTCAACGGCAACGTGTTCTTCGAACGCGGCTACGCCGGCGCTTACCCGCAGCAGACGCAGATGAAATACCAGTGGCAGGTGCGATACCGCTGGCGGCCGCCACTGCACTTCGGGCTGCAGGGTTTCGGCGAGTTGGGTCCATGGGACCATTGGGCACCGCGCGATGAGCAATCGCACCGCGCCGGGCCCGCGGTGTTCGGCACCGTACCGTTCGGCGAGCGCCAGGCTTTGCACTGGCAGGGCGCGTACCTGGTGGGCTCGATCTACGGTCGCCACGGCGACATGCTGACGCTGCGCGCCCTGTACACCTTCTAGGTTTCACGCAGCGAGCAGCTGCCCGCCATCGACGGCAATCGTCTGCCCGGTGACCCAGCGAGCGTGCGGCGACGCAAGAAACAGCGCCACTTCGGCGATCTCTTCGGGCGTGCCCAGACGTCCGAACGGAATGCTCTTGAAGACGCGGTCGTACAGCGGATCACCGCCTCGTTTGCGCTGATCCCACACGCCGCCGGGAAACTCGATCGATCCCGGCGCGATGCAATTCACGCGGATGCGTTGGCCCGCCAGCATCGCCGCCTGGCTGGCGGTGTAGCTGATCATCGCCGCCTTCACTGCGGCATACGCCGGCGTGCGCGTCGACGCACGCAGCCCGGCGATCGACGAGATGTGCACGATCGACGCGTCGCGGCTTGCCTGCAGCAGCGGCAGCGCGGCGTGCGAGGCGCGCACCATCGCCATCACGTCGACCGCTAGGCCCGCGGCCCAGCCGGCTTCGTCGTCGCCCATGCCGAAACCCGATGCGTTGTTGACAAGCACGTCGATGCCACCGAGCGCCTCGCCGGCTGCGGCCACGTAGCGCGCCACCGACGACGCATCGGCCAGGTCGCAGGGCGCGGCGTGCGCGGTGTGGCCGTGCTTGGCAATCTCGACACGGGCAGTCTCCATCGCGTCGCGGCCGCGCGCGCAGATCGACACCTGCGCGCCCGCAGCGGCGAAGCCCAGCGCGATCGAGCGGCCGATGCCGCGGCTGCCGCCGCAAACGACGACGCGTGCGCCGTTGAAAGCAAAGCTCATGGATGCTCCAGAACGTGTTGGCTGCTGGAAAGTGTGGAGCGATTGTCGCGGTCTCGCATGCCAGAATGAAATCGCCCTCTGGACGTGCGGCACCGTACATCGGGCATACCCTGAGCCACAGGAGATCGCATGAAGATCCGCAAGCCCGCCCTGGCCGCGACGCTGGCCGGCCTGCTGCTGTGCCTGAGTGCCGGCGCGCAGAACATCTCGATCGCCACCGGCGGCACCGGTGGCGTGTACTACCCGCTGGGCGGCGGCGTCGCCGCGGTGCTGTCGAAGTTCGTGCCCGGCATGCAGGCCACGGCCGAGGTCACCGGCGGCTCGGTGGACAACCTCAAGCTGGTGGGCAGCGGCAAGCCCTACGTCGCCTTCTCGATGGCCGACGCCGCGCAGGATGCCTACCGCGGCGAAGACAAGTTCAAGGGCAACAAGGTGCCTGTCAGAACGCTGATGGTGCTGTTCCCCAACCGCATGCACGTGGTCAGCATCGAGGGCCGCGGCGTCAGCAAGATGGCCGACCTGAAGGGCAAGCGGGTGTCCACCGGGTCACCGGGCAGCGCCACCGAGGTGATGGCGTTTCGCGTGCTCGAGGCCGAGGGCCTCGACAAAGACAAGGACATGAAGCGCGAGCGGCTGGGCGTGGCCGAATCGGTCAACGCCATCAAGGACGGCAAGATCGACGCCTTCTTCTGGGTCGGCGGGCTGCCCACCGCCGGCGTGACCGACCTCGCCAACACGCCGGGCACCAAGATCAAGCTGATCGACCACGCCGACGCGGTGGCCACGATGAACAAGAAGTACGGCGATCTCTACGTCGA
>JBIODO010000178.1:0-8351 GCA_044445225.1 Burkholderiales bacterium | reverse complement strand
GTGACACCCGGATCGCTTGGGTTGTGCTCGGTCCAATCGGGCGATGGCACGCTGGCATGCCCCGTGTCGGTGTGCGCCGACGCCGTCGGCACGCCATCGATCGGCTTGGCGCTGAACGTGATCTCACTGACGTAGACACCGGGATACAGGCGTTCGACCATCGGGCGACCTCGCGCCGGGCGAGGCGGCGCTCGCGGTGGGTTGCCGACGCGATGGCGCTGGTTCAAGGCTGTGTATAGCGCGACGCGAGGGCAGGTCCCTAGTGCGACGCGCCAGCGTGCACGATGACGTCAGTAGGCGCCGCCGCCTTCGAAGCCGATCAGGAAATAGTCTCTGACCAGCACGCCGATCGTGGGATCAGCCTTCGATTTCTGGTAGTACATGTATGGCACCCGGACCGCGCGCGCCACGTAGTGGTCTGCGTATTTGAACTTCCACTCGCCTGGCCTCTCGTGCAATTCGTTGCCGGCGAAGTCCAGCGAATACGGGGGATCGTGATCGCAACCCTCGTCGATCAAAGTCACCGTGCCCGGCGGGCCTGCTTTGTCTTTGTGCAGCCAGGTTCCCTTGGGCGGGTAGCCCGCTTGATAGGGGTTGGTGCAAAAGATGTAGTTTCCCAAATTGCCGGCTTCCTCCGGTACGTACAGAAGCACTGTTGGATCCATGTTCTTGCCTGCTTTCTGTCACCGCATCCAACACGATCGGCCGTGATGGCCCCCCGCCGGATGCTCAATTCATTCTGGCATGCGCTCTGGCGCCGGGCAATCCGTGGCGCAGCCGATGATGCAGCGCCAGGGTTGGTGGTCCCGGTTCAGAGGTCATTGATGGTCCCTAATTCCTGCAGGCTGTGCAGTGCCTGCTCACGAGTGATTGCCGCGCGCGACGGAGCGACAAATTCATTGGGGAAGGTTGTGGCCACTAGCCAGGTCTTGGCCAGGTCGCTCTTGGCATCGATCGCTTGAAAGATCTCGGTTGCCTGGCGCAAGTGAACCGTCGCCGCAGCGGCGTCGACTGCGTGCAGGCATTGCGCCAGCATGCGGTGCGTGACACCTGCCAGGTGGCGGTAGCCCAATTCAGTGCAGGTGGCGAGCACGCCTTGGAGCAGCAACGTCGCCTGTTCGATGGCTTGGGAGCGCACGAATCCTTCCGCGAGCCACGTGGTGAACTGCGCCTGTGTGTAGCGTAGGTTCGCTTGGTCGTACCAGGCCAAAGCTGCCGTGAGTTCTGCCGTTCCCTCCGGCACGCGACCCGCCTTGACCAATCCGTAGCCACGGATCGCGCGCAGTGCCGCCGCGTCGTACTGAACCGGCGCGAGCGTCTGCGCCTGTTCGCAATAGGCGAGCCCGGCGTGCCAGTCGCCGCGCTGGATCTGGGCCGACGCCAGGCGGATCGTGGCCGACACCTTCAGACGCAGATCGTCCATCGCAACGCCATGCTCCATCGCGCGGGCGCAATAGGCCAGGCTGCGTTGCCACTGGCCCAGCGCGTTGGCCGCAGGGCTCAGTTGCGACAGCGTGCGACAAGCCCACCAGCGGTTGCCGCGTCGCTCGAAGACTTCGAGCGCGCGCTCTCCGGTTTCGATGGCCCTGTGCAGTTCGCCCGCAAAAACATAAACCTGCGCCAGGCACGAGTCGGCCGACGCGCTGAGGTCCTCGAGATGGGCAGCCTTGGCGATCGACGAGGCTTCCTGGCAATGGCCGATCGAGGCCTCCGCACGGCCGCCCGTGATGCTGTTGAGAAAACCGGTCCAGTAATGCCAGGCGGCGCGGCGAGCTGCGTCGTCAGTGGGCAGCACCAGTGAGGCGATGCTGGCCAAGGCGGCCAGTTGGGCTGTGTGCTGGCCGAGCGCAAAACGCACTTCGGCCTGCTTGATCACGACGTCGATCTGACGCAGCCGGCTCGCGTCGGAGGACGGCATCGCCTTCAAGCGTTGCAGTGCCAGATCGGAAAACGCCAGCGCCTCGGTGTTGGCCCAGCGGCTCTGTGCGCGCTCGGCAGCGCGGATCGCGTAGTCCACCGCCTTCTCGTCGTCCTCGCTTTGTCCGAATTGGTGAGCCAGAAACTCCACTGCCTCGTCGATGCGTTCGGCGTGCAGGCGCTCCAGGGCGCGGCCGACCGCGCCGGGACAGGCGCGGCGGCGCCGGCTCAGCAAGCTGGCGTATGCTGCCTCGCGCGTCAGCGCGTGCTTGAAGGCGTAGGTGACATCGCTGTGCGACGTTTGCTCGTAGATGAACTCCAGGCGAGTCAATCGCGCCAGCTCGGGTTCGAGCGTCGCGTCGTCTTCCCACACCAGCGCCAGCAGGCGCCGCGAGAACTCGCGGCCGATCACCGAGGCCGTTTGCAACAGGCTCTTGGCCTTGTCGGGCAGCCGGTCGATGCGGGCGCTGAGCACGCCGAGCAACGTGTCGGGCACGGTGTCCACCGCGTCCTGATGTTCGCCGACTGCCCGCGCCAGCTCCTCCAAAAAAAGCGGGTTGCCCTCGGCGCGGGTGACGATTTCGCGCGCCATCGCCTGCACCGTGCCCTGACTGGCCAGCACCTCCTGAACGATCGTGAGACCGCCGCTTTGCGACAGCGGCCGCAACGCGATCTGGGTCGCGTACGACTTGTTGATCCAGGCCGGTGAGTAGCCGGGACGGTAGGTGCAGATCAACAGGATCGACGCGCCCGCGAGGCTGTCGGCCATCGCGGCGATGAAATCCTCTGAGGTGCGGTCGACCCAGTGCAGATCCTCGACCACGAACACCAGTGGCCTGCGGCGGCTGCTTTTCAAGCACAACTGGCGCAGGGCTTCGAAGGTGCGCGCCTGGATCGTCTCGGGCGTCATCGAGGCCAGCGCGCCGAGGTCCTGCGTGAGGCCGAGCACGTGCAACAGGTATGGCGCCGTGGCATCGACGTCGACGCCGATGGCCGCGACGGCCGTGCGCACCTTGTCGAGCACAGCGGCTGGCGTGTCGCTCTCGGCGATGCGGCACGCCGTGCGCACGATGTCGATGATCGGCAGATAGGGCATCGCGGTGCCGTAAGACAGGCACTGCCCTTCGATGTACCCGACATCGCGTTGCGCGATGCGTTGACGGAACTCCCACAGCAGCCGGGTCTTGCCCATGCCGGGGTCGCTGACGATGCCAATCGCCTGGCCGCGCGCGGCCTCGGCGTGCTCGAGGCAATCCATCAGGTCGGCCATCTCGCGCTCGCGCCCGACGAAGCGGCTGAGTACCCGAGCGCTGCGCGCCGGCGCCCCGGCGGCGCGCGGACCGATCAGGCTGTGCACCGCCAGCGGCGCCGTTCTGCCCTTGATCTGGATCGGGCCCAGCGGGCGCGCCTCGACCAACGCCTGCGCTTGCTCGAAGGTGGTGTCGGCGATCAGCAGCTCGCCGGGTGCGGCCATGTTCTGCAGGCGCGCGGCCACGTGCGTGGTGTCGCCCACCGCGGTGTAGTCCATGCGCAGGTTGTCGCCGATCTTGCCGACCACCACCAACCCGGTGTTCAGGCCCATGCGCACCTCGAACGGCACGCCGGCCAACTGCGCGGCGTCGTTCAAGCGCTCGGCGACGCGGCGGCGAACGCCCAGCGCAGCCAGCACGGCGTGCTGCTCATGGTGCTCCAGTGCCAGCGGCGCGCCGAACAACGCCATGAACCCGTCGCCGAGAAACTGGTTGACGCTGCCCTCGAAGTGGTGCACCTCTTCGAGCGCATGTTCGAAGAAGCGGTTGAGCAGCTCGTACATGCGCTCTTCACCCAAGCGTGCGGCCAGCGCGGTCGAGTTGACGATGTCGCAAAACAGCACCGTGACCCGCTTGTGTTCGCCTTCGAGCGTGCTGCGCGTGGTCAGGATGCGCTGTGCAAGGTGCCGCGGCGTGTAGTTGAGCGGTGACGCATACCGCACCGGCGCCTGCGCCCGCTCGAGAGTGCGCGTGCCACAGGCGTGGCAGAACCGACTATCCGGCCCGAGTGATGCTCCACATGCGGGGCACATCGAGTTCATGGTCCAGCCCGGCCCTCCACCACGCTGCACGCCAACGGTGGGGCGAGCGTATAGCAAATCTCGCCGGCGCATGCGCGTCGGCTTCCCCATTCAAAACGATGCGGCAGCCGCGCACGCCGCAGTGCCTGCACGCCGGACCGGGTGCAGTACGCTTCAGCTCGCTGCGGTTGGCCAAGGTCGTCACCGCCGCTCGCTCATCGTCGACCGTGGAGTGACAGATGATCAACAGAATCGTTGCCGGCCTGCTGGCTGCGTTCACCATGGTTTGCCTCGCCGCGTCGGTCGATGCCAACCAGGCGACGCAGGCCGAGCTCGAGTCGATCCAGGGCATCGGCCCTTCGATCGCGGCAGTGATCCTCGACGAGCGCCGCAAGGGCGCGTTCAAGGACTGGCCGGACATGATCAATCGCGTGAAGGGCGTCGGCGAGGGCAACGCCGCCAAGTTCTCTGCGCAAGGCCTGACGATCAACGGCGCCGCCTATCGTGGCGCGAAGCCTGCCACACAGGAGCCGACCAGGAAGTGAGCGGCCCGCCCCATCGCCCCGCGGCGCGGGGCGTTTTCACGCGGTGCGAGCGCAGCGGTGCTCTATGCTCGCGGGGTTGTACCGTGGAGAGTCTGATCATGGCCGCGATTCACTTCTCGCGCGTTGTCGTTCCGGTGAGCGCGCTCGCTGCCGTGCTGATCGCCGGCTGCGCCTCCACCCGGCTGGATGCGCAATGGTCCGACCCGCAACTCGCGCCGGGCAGCTTGCGCGGGGCGCGTGTCATGGTCGCCTGCGAAGCGCACGACCTGGTGATCAAGCACATCTGCCAGGATCAGATGGCCGCCGAAGTCACAGCGCGCGGCGGCACACCGGTGACCGCCCCGGACACCACCAATGAGGCGCCGGGCAGGCCGCTGGGCGCCGCTCAGTACCTGCCCGCCGCACGCAACGCCGGTGCCAAGGCCGTGCTCACGCACTACGTCACGCAGGCCGATGTCAGCGTCAGTGGCCCGACCAGTGTCTCGTTCGGCATCGGCGGCTTCGGCTTTGGCGGCGGTGGCGGCGGCGTCAGCACCGGTGTTGGCGTGTCGGCCCCGGTGGGCGGCGGCCGCACCAATGTCGGCTATGCGATCAGCAGCAACGTCACCGAAGCGAGCAGCGGCCGTCTGCTGTTGACGGCCAAGGCCAGCTCGCCGCCGTCGCCGGACGTGACGGCGCAGCTCAACGAGCTGACGAAGATCGTGTTCGCCGCCGCCGACAACGCCAAGCTCTTCTGACCCTCACGCAGGCGCCGTCTTCTTGGCCGCACGCTTCTCGATCGACTGGTTCAATCCCTCCAGCAGCGAGAACAGCGTATCGACAGGCGCATTGGTACCACCGGTAGAGCCGTTACGCATCACCTGCTGTGAGGATGCCGCCGCCCGCCGTCGGCAGACCGATTGCGCATCGCCACTCGCACGGATGCGATGGCGCGTCTGCCTGCGCTACTCAGTGCGCCAGCGGCCGCCCCGCCGGCCCCCAGATGGATTCGGGCCTGGTTCGCGGATCGCGCGCCAGCCACTTGCCCTGGCCCACCTGGTGCAGAAAATCCTCCAGCATCCGGTTGAACAGCAGCGGCTCCTCCAGGTTCACCGCATGGCCGGTGCGCGGCACGATCGCCAGGCCTGCCTTGGGCACCGCGCGCTTGAGCAGCAACGACGGCTCGAGGCACAGCTCGTCCTCGTCGCCGCAGACGATCAGCATCGGCGCGTCGATGGCCGCCATGCTGTCAGTCAAGTCGTACAGGCACGGGCGCTGCCCCTGGTAGCCCTCCATCGTGTAGGCCGAGCCGATGGCCGAGTGGGCAGCCAACTGGGCCGAGAACTCCGCGAAGCCGCGTGGATCCTTGTTCAGGTACTGCAGGCGCGAAGCGCCGTGGCCGTAGGTGGCCATCAGCTGCGCCATGCCGTCGCGCCGGATCGTGGCGGCGCGCTCCACGCACTCGCGCTGGAACTGCCGGTAGATCGCCGGGTGCGCTCCCGAGCCGACGCCGACCAAGGTGAGCGACAGCGCGCGCGCCGTTGCCGCGCTGGTGGCGTGCTGCATGCCGAAGTGCAGCGTCGCGAACGCGCCCATCGAGCAGCCCACCACGTGGGCCTGGCGCAGGGTCAGGCCATCGAGCACCGCGAGCACATCGTCGCGCTGGCGCTCCTGCACGTAGCGCGTGGCGCCCGCGGGCACGTCGCTGGGCGGATAGCCGCGCGCGCTGTAGGCGATGCAGCGATGGGTGCGAGAGAAGTGCCGCATCTGCGGCTCCCAGCTGCGATGGTCGCCGGCGAACTCGTGCACGAAGACGATCGGCGTGCCGCTGCCGGCTTCTTCGTAGTACAGGTTCACGCCGTCGTCGGTGCGGATGGTGGACATGCGGATCTCCAGGCCTCTGTTCTTCAGCGGGCTGCAATGGCCGCGATCACGTCGGGCACGCTGATCGCCTCCATGCACGCGGGCTTGCCCCGCGCCGATGGCTCGCACTCTTGCCAGAACTTCTGCCGGCAGGGGCTGCAGGGCAATCGCTTGTAGACCACTGAGCTGTGCTCGCCCCAGGGCCCGAATTTCACCGGCGACTGCGGGCCGAACAGCGCCACCAGCGGCCGACGCAGCGCGGCGCCAAGATGCATGATGCCGCTGTCGTTGCACACCAGCAGCTCGCAGCGTTCGAGCAGCGCCATCGTCTGGCGCAGCGTGGTGTTGCCCACCGCCATGATGGGCGCGGGCTCGATGCGCTCGCGCAGATATTGCGCGTCGGCCACGTCACCCGGCCCGCCGAACACGATGACGCGGCCGCCATGCGCGGCCTGCAGCCGGTTGGCCAGCGCGACGAAGTTGTCCTCATGCCAGGCGCGCGGCTTGTTGGTGGCAAAGGGGTGAATGGCGATCAGCCGGTCTGCCGGCCCGATGCCGTGCTGGTGAAGAAAGGTGCCGGCGAACAATCGCTCGCCCGCACTGAGCCAGGCCTCGAGGTGATCGTCGTACACCGGCACGCCGTCGGCGCGCAGCACATCGAGAAAGTTCTGCACTTCGTGCTGATCGTGCCGATAGGGCACGCGCGTGGTCAACAGCAGGCCGCGCCCTTCGGTGGCGAAGCCGATGCGCCGCGGTGCGCCGCTGAGCAACCCGATCAGCGCGCTGGTCAACGAGCGTTTGAGCACATAGGCGCGATCGAAGCGCTGGCGCCGCAGCGCGCGGATGAAGGCCAGCTTGTCGCGCCAGGTCTTGTGCGCGCCGCGGCTCTCGGCATGGCGAGTCACCGGATCCCAAAAAAGCAGTTCATCGACGTAGGGAATGCCCGCCACCACGTCGGCCGAGCCCGGCGCCACCACCCAGACGATGCGGGCGTCGGGCTTGGCGCGGCGCAGGTTGCGCAAGAAAGGCACGGTCAGCAGCGTGTCGCCGATGAAGCGATAACGCAGCACGAGGATGCGTTCCCCGGTGCGCTCGTTGTTGGCAACTGGCATCTCGCCTGTCATTTCTTGCAACCGACGGCCCCGTTCAATCGTCATCGGCATGCCGAACGCGAGTTCGACGATGTCCTGTCGCGCAAGGTAGCACGCCGGGCGACCCGTAAAAATGCGTAAACAGGCCACAGGCGACCGGTCTTGTCAAGGCGCAGGGCTGCATTCCCTTTGGTGCGCGGACATCGTTTCTCGAGGCACAATCGGGCCCATGCCAAACATTGCATCCATCCTTAAAAGCGAAATCGCCCGAGTCGCCCGCAAGGAAGTCCGCGGCGAAACCTTGCAACTCAAAAAGGCCGTCAGTGGCTACCGCTCGCAGATCGCGGCGCTCAAGCGCCGTGCGCAAGCGCTCGAGCAGCAGTTGCGCGGCCTGCGCAAGGGCGGCGCCAAACCGGCGCCGGCCGCCAAGGCCGACGACGACGAGTCGATGGGTTCGTTTCGCTTCAGTGCCAAGGGCCTGGCCTCGCACCGCAAGCGCCTGGGGCTGTCGGCCCACGAATGCGGCATTTTGCTTGGCGCCTCAGGGCAATCGGTCTACAAGTGGGAAGACGGCAAGGCCCGGCCGCGGTCCAAGCACTTGCCGGCCATTGCCGCGCTGAGGACCTTGGGCAAGAAGCAGGCTGCCGCGATCCTGGAGTCGCGCCGCTAGAAGTCATCGGCTTGCGCGCCCCCTGCCGGCGCGTCGGCCGCGCCAGCATCGGGCTCACGACGCGGCGAGGTCGCGTCGGCCACCCTGGCGATCGGACGCGTACGCGCGTGTGGGCGTGCAGACCTGCACGTGGTATTCGGAGAGATGGCCTGCACCTGCACCTGCACGTGCTCCGGATGCATGCGCCACGCCCGCAGCGTGGGCTCATCCTGGAACTCCACGAGCGCCAGCGACTC
>JBIODO010000177.1:0-8375 GCA_044445225.1 Burkholderiales bacterium | reverse complement strand
GCGAAAGCTCAGCGTCTTGCCATTGATCGCGCCGTTGGCCTGGTTGCCGAACCGCACGTGCACGGCGCCGCCTTCGACCGTCACCGAATCGACGTAGTTGCCGACCAGCTTGTCGGCCTGGGGCAGCCCTGCCTCCGCGTTGTCCAATGGCAGCGTCTGCGTCAGCGACCACTTGCCGCTGACCCCGGCCTTGGCCATGTTGAGCAACGAGGCCGAGTCGACCACCTGTTGGCGCACGAAAGGCACCTGCACGCTGGGCAGTGCCAGCGTGGCCAGGATGGCCACGACGGCGACCGCCACCATCAGTTCGATCAGCGTGAATCCTGCAGCAAGATGTCGCATCGATAGGGGTCGGAGTGGCCGCAAATTATTGCGGCGCCGACGGCTTGCGCCGCCACGGGGCCGGGGCCGCAGGGTCGCCCGATGCGAAGTTGTGCACGTCCACGGCACGGGCGCGCCGTCGCCGCGGCGGCGCGGCGCTCAAGCCGCTTGCGCGTGTGCGTGTGCGCCGTAGCGCGCCACGATCGTGTCGCGATGCCGCGGGTCGATGTTGATGCGATCGAGGTCGCCCGCCACATGCGGCAGCGCCAGCAGCCGCGGATCCATCACCTTGAACCACAGCCACGGCACGTACGACAGCGGGAACATGCCGAAGTAGCCGCTCGGCAGCTGCGGCAGTTTGTCGAAGTGGCGCAGCGACTGGTAGCGGCGCGACGGGTACGCGTGGTGATCGGAGTGGCGCTGCAGATGGAACAGCGCCAGATTGGTCACCAGGTGGTTGGTGTTCCACGAGTGGTGCGGTTGCGGCGCCTCGTACTGGCCGTTGGGCAGGCGCGCGCGCAGCAGACCGTAGTGCTCCACGTAGTTGGCCGACGTGAGCTGCCACCAGGCGACCGCGTTGTGCACGGCCAGGAACGGCACCATCACCCAGCCGAATGCGACGATCAACCCGACCTGCAGCAGCGCGGTCACGGCGTAGGACTGCAGCATCGTGTTGTGCCAGCTGAAAGCCGAGCGGCCTTCGTGGGCCAGGCGCTCGCGCTCGAGCTGCCAGGCGCGCCGAATGCCGCCCGGCAACTCGCGCAGTGCGAAGCGGTAGATGCTTTCGCCCATGCGCGAACTCGCGTGGTCTTCGGGCGTCGACACGCAGCGGTGGTGGCCGCGCCCGTGCTCGACCGTGAAATGCCCGTACGCCGGCACCGCCAGCACCAGCCGCGCCAGCCATTGCTCGATGGCGCCGCGCTTGTGGCCGAGCTCGTGGCCGGTGTTGATGCCCAGGCCCGAGTCGGTGCCCGCGACGTAGGCGAAGATCAACAGCGCCCACCACGACAGATCGTGCGTGCCGACCCACCACGCGCAGCCGATCAGCGCCACGAAGTGCAGCGGCACGGTGGCCCAGGTGAGCCAGCGGTAGTAGCGGTCGGCCTCCAATTGCGGCACCACGGCCTCCGGCGGGTTGTTCTCGTCTTCGCCGATCAGCGCGTCGAGCAGCGGCATCAGGCCGTAGCTGATCAGCAGCGGCAATGCCAGGCCGATCTGCTGGCCGCTGGCGGCATGAGCCGCCATGCCCGTGAACGGCAGCAGCGGATAGACCACCGACAGCAGCCACCACGCACGCTTGCGGTCGCGGTAGGTGACGCGCCCGAGTTGTGGATCGTCGGCGACGTAGACCCTGGCCATGCGCAGACTCCGCAGATGTGAGCAGGCGGCCATTCTTGAACCGCAGCGCGAGGCGGTCAATCCCATGCCGCGAGGTACGGTCGGGCACTCGGATTGCACGGGGGCGACGTCGCTCGGCGGTGACGCGTCGCGCCACGATTCACCGATACCATGGCGCATGCGCACCGATGATGCCGAGGTCGAAGCGCTGCTGCGGCAGGTGATTGCCGAGGTCAACGCCGGGCGCCCGCAGGCGGCTCGTGCGCTGTGCGAGCGGGCGTTGTCCGAGGCGTCCGCAGGTGCCGGGCTCGCCGCGATCCACCAGATGATGGCGGTGCTGTGCATGCAGGCGGGCGACGCGGCGCAGGCGCGCCACCACATCACCATCAGCGTGGCCGAGCGGCCCGCTCACCCGCCCTCGCTGAAGATCGCCGGCGACGTCGCGCGCGCTGTCGGGGATCTGGCCGCCGCCCGAGCCCACTATGAGCGGGCCCTGCACCTGCAACCCGGGCGTGCGGACATCGCGCTGGCGTTGGCGCAAACCCTGCAGGCCGGTGGCGGCGATGCGGCCGCTTGCGAGCGTGCATGGCTGCGCGTGGTGACGCTGCAGCCCACGCACGAAGAGGGCTGGTTGCAGCTCGCCAACGTGCGGCAGGATCGCCGCGACCTGGCCGGCGCGATCGACGCGCTGCGGCGTCTGCTGCGCTTGGCGCCGGCCCACGCGATGGCCGAGGTCAACCTCGGCATCGTGCTGCAGGACAGCGGCCAGATCGATGCCGCGATGCGCGCGTACGGCCGCGCGTACCGGCTGCGCGCCGATTCGTTCGGCCGCATCGCCCACGCGCTCGCGACGCCGCCGATGGGCCGCCTGTGGCTCGACCTCGATGCGCTGCGCGCCGAGTTGCAGGCCGCTGCGGCCTGAGTCACTCGCTGCGGCGCTTGCCGCGAAAGCCTTTGCGGTAGACACCCGGCCCGGCCATGATCTTGCTGGCCAGCGCCTCATAGCGCTGCACGCGCTCGTCGGACATCGGCTCGCACACCAGCGTGCTGGCCTCGCGGGGCACCGGGTGGCATTGGGCGATCGGCAGGCCGCGCGGCAGCGTGCCGCTGAAGCCGGGGTCGATCCAGACGGCCGGAAAATTGATGCCTACGTCGTTGAAGCGATCGGCGTCCACCAGGCCGGTGACGAGCCGGAACGGCAACTCGTCGCGATTGACCGGGTGCGTCACCATCAACGACCAGCCGGCCGGCAGCTCGATGGTCCAGAAGCTGTTGAACTTGATGGCGACGTCGGATCCACGCGCCAGCGGAGAGCCTTGCAACTGCTCGGCCACATGAAAGCTCAGTGGCGCGCGCGGGTGGTTGGGCAGGGTCAGCGGCGGCAGCGGCCAGTCCCAGCTGAAGCGGCCGGCATTCACCGCGACGTCGCACGGCAGCAGCATCATGAAGCCATGCGACATGGCATCGACGAACGGCGGGCATTGCTTGACGGTGCGAATGCTGCGCTGGTGCACCGGCGAGGGCACACGCGGCGCCATCGCGCGCAGCCAATCGGGCAGCGCCGCGCGCGCCGGCAGCGGCCGCGGCAGCAGATCGACGAGCGCCGGATCGCAGCGAAACGTGATCTTCATCGTTGCTCGATCATGCCACCCGGCAGTCGGCTCGAAAAAACGCCTCCGGCGGTGGTGCACCGGAGGCGTCAAGAGACGCAGGCACGAAACGTCGTATGCCGCGCTCACTCCTGTTCGCTGAGTGGAGACTTCTCAGCGCACCTTGCCAGACTTCCACGCGTTGAGCAGCGTCTCATACGCGAT
This sequence comes from Burkholderiales bacterium, assembly GCA_044445225.1. Taxonomy (GTDB): domain Bacteria; phylum Pseudomonadota; class Gammaproteobacteria; order Burkholderiales; family Burkholderiaceae_C; genus JAEUPI01. Next base: position 4,902 of record JBIODO010000177.1, on the reverse strand, counting down.
GGTCTCGCCCTTGGGCTTTTCGTTGGCCAGCTTCTTCCACGGCGCACCCTTGTCGGTCAGCCACTTGTTGGGGTCGCCCTTGGCGTTGAGCTTGGGCGCGCACTTGGCCATGCCCGCGCGCTCCAGCCGCGCCATCACCTGATCCATCTCCTCGGCCAGGTTGTCCATCGCCTGCTGCGGCGTCTTCTCGCCGGTGACCGCCACCGCCACGTTCTTCCACCACAGCTGCGCCAGCTTCGGATAGTCGGGCACGTTGGTGCCGGTGGGTGTCCATGCCACGCGCGCCGGGCTGCGGTAGAACTCGATCAGCCCGCCGTACTTCGCGGCGTTTTGCGTAAAGTAGTCGGCGTGGATGTCGCTGTCACGGATGAACGTGAGGCCGACGATCGACTTCTTCAGCGAGGTGGTCTTGGCGGTGATGAACTGCGCATACAGCCAGGCCGCAGCAGCACGGTTGGGTTCGTTGGACTTCAGGAAGGTCCACGAGCCCACGTCCTGGTAGCCGTTTTGCATGCCCTGCTTCCAGTACGGACCGTTGGGACCAGGAGCCATGCGCCACTTCGGCGTGCCGTCGGCATTGACCACCGGCAAACCGGTCTTGATCATGTCGGCGGTGAAAGCCGTGTACCAGAAGATCTGCTGCGCGATCTGGCCCTGCGCGGGCACCGGGCCGGCCTCGCCGAACGTCATGCCGGTGGCCTCTTTCGGCGCGTACTTCTTCATCCAGTCGACGTACTTGGTCAGCGCGAAAACGGCTGCCGGCGAGTTGGTGGCGCCACCGCGTGACACGCTGGCGCCAACCGGAGCGCACTTCTTGTCGTCGACGCGGATGCCCCACTCGTCGACCGGCACGCCGTTGGGAATTCCGATGTCGGCCGTGCCGGCCATCGACAGCCAGGCGTCGGTGAAGCGCCAGCCGAGCGACGGATCCTTTTTGCCATAGTCCATGTGGCCGTAGATCGGCTTGCCGTCGATCATCTTCACGTCTTCGCTGAAGAAGGCGGCAATGTCCTCGTACGCGCTCCAGTTCAGCGGCACGCCCAACTCGTAGCCGTACTTGGCCTTGAACTTATCCTGCAGGTCCTTGCGCGCGAACAGGTCGGCGCGAAACCAGTACAGGTTGGCGAACTGCTGATCGGGCAGCTGGTACACCTTGCCGTCGGGCGCGGTGGTGAAGCTCAGGCCGATGAAGTCTTTCAGGTCCAGACCCGGGTTGGTGTATTCCTTCCACGGGCCGGCGATCTGATCGGTCAGCACGAGCGTCGTGCCGTAGCGATAGTGCGTGCCGATGTGGTCGGAGTCGTTGATCCAGCCGTCGTAGATCGACTTGCCCGACTGCATCGAGGTCTGCAGCTTCTCGACCACGTCGCCTTCCTGGATGATGTCGTGCTTGACCTGGATCCCGGTGATTTCGCTGAAGGCCTTGGCCAGCGTCTTGCTCTCGTACTCGTGCGTGGTGATCGTCTCGGACACCACCGAGATCTCCTTCACGCCCTTGGCCTGCAGCTTCTTGGCCGCCTCGATGAACCACTTCATCTCGGCCATCTGCTGATCTTTGTTCAGCGTCGATGGCTGGAACTCGCTGTCGATCCACTTCTTTGCTTCGGCCTCGCCGGCCCAAGCATGACCGGCCACCACGCAAGCGGCGGCAACGGCCAGTGCGGTGTAGCGCACCTTCATGCTGATCTCCTCTTCTCAAAGCCTCCCCGTGTTGCAGTGAGGGTCACCACGGCCCCGGGGAAGCTCCGGGCCGGATCCCTGGTCAGACGTTCAGCCGCGTCGCATCACCAACGCCAACACGGCCATCGAAATCACGAAACCGAACCAGATGCTGGGTTCGCCGTCCAGCGAAAACCACTGCGCCAGCTTGCCGGCGATGCCGACGAAACCCAGGTTGACGTAGGCGGCGCACAGCAAGCCGATGAACAGCCGGTCGCCGCGCGTGGTGGCGATCGGCAGGAAGCCCTTGCGCAGCGTGGTGGGCGACTTGATCTCCCACACCGTCATGCCCACCAGCATCAGCCCGATGCAGCTGAAGAACACCGCCACCGGCAAGGTCCACACCATCCAATCGAGCATGTCGCTGCTCCCTCTCGATTCAGACGCGGCCCATCGCGAAGCCCTTGGCGATGTAGTGGCGCACGAACCAGATGACGATTGCGCCGGGCACGATGGTCAGCGTGCCGGCCGCGGCGAGCACGGCCCAGTCCATGCCGGCGGCCGACACCGTGCGCGTCATCACCGCGACGATCGGCTTGGCGTTGACGCTGGTCAGCGTGCGTGCCAGCAGCAGCTCGACCCAGCTGAACATGAAGCAGAAGAACGCCGCCACGCCGACGCCGCTCTTGATCAGCGGCATGAAGATGGTCAGGAAGAAGCGCGGGAACGAGTAGCCGTCGATGTAGGCCGTCTCGTCGATCTCGCGCGGGATGCCGCTCATGAAGCCCTCGAGGATCCACACCGCCAGCGGCACGTTGAACACCAGGTGCGCCATCGCCACCGCGATGTGGGTGTCCATCAGGCCGAGCGTGGAGTACAGCTGGAAGAACGGCAGCAAGAACACCGCCGGCGGCGTCATGCGGTTGGTCAGCAGCCAGAAGAAGACGTGCTTGTCGCCCAGGAACGAGTAGCGCGAGAACGCATAGGCCGCCGGCAGCGCCACCAGCAGCGAGATCACCGTGTTGATGGCCACGTAGATCAGGCTGTTGATGTAGCCCGAGTACCACGACACGTCGGTGAAGATGACCTCGTAGTTGGCCCAGGTGAAGTGCCGCGGCAGCAGCGAGAAGCTGGCCAGGATCTCTTCGTTGGTCTTGAAGCTCATGTTGACCATCCAGTAAATGGGCAACACGGCGAACAGCAGGTACGCGATCAGGAAGATCGTGCGCTTGTGAAAGCGTGCTTCAACCATGGCCACCCTCCTTGTCGGCGGTGCCCACGCGCTGCATCCAGTTGTAGAGGATGAAGCACAGCAGCAGGATGATCAGAAAGTAGATCAGCGAGAACGCCGCCGCCGGCCCGACGTCGAACTGGCCGACGGCCTTCTGCGTGAGGTACTGGCTGAGGAACGTGGTGGCGTTGCCGGGGCCGCCGCCGGTGAGCACGAACGGCTCGGTGTAGATCATGAAGCTGTCCATGAAGCGCAGCAGCACGGCGATCATCAGCACGCCGCGCATCTTGGGCAGCTGGATGTAGCGGAACACCGCGAACTTGCTGGCGCCATCGATGCGCGCGGCCTGGTAGTACGCATCGGGAATGCTGCGCAGGCCGGCGTAGGCCAGCAGCGCGACCAGCGGCGTCCAGTGCCACACGTCCATCACCAGCACGGTGAGCCAGGCGTGATTGGCGTTGCCGGTGTAGCTGTACTCGATGCCCAGGCCCTGCAGCGCGGCGCCGAACAGGCCGATGTCGGCGCGGCCGTAGATCTGCCAGATGGTGCCCACCACGTTCCACGGGATCAGCAGCGACAACGCCACGATCACCAGCACCGCCGAAGCCTTCCAGCCCTGCGCCGGCATCGACAGCGCCAGCGCGATGCCCAATGGGATCTCCACCAGCAGCACCGCCAACGAGAAGGTGATCTGGCGCAGCAGCGCGGCGTGCAGATCGTCGTCGCGCATCACCTGCACGAACCACTCGGTGCCGACGAAGACGCGGCGCTCGGGCGAGATGATGTCCTGCACCGAGTAGTTCACCACCGTCATCAACGGCAGCACCGCCGAGAAGGCCACGCAGATGACCACCGGCAAGATCAGCCACCAGGCGCGCTGGTTGACGGGCTTCATGCCGTCGCCTCCACAAGGGACTCGTCTTGCGCATAGAAGCAGGTGTGTTCGCTCAGCACCCGCAGGCGAACCGCGTCGCCCACGCGCGGCACGGTGGCCTCGGCGTTCAGGCGCGCGCGCAGCGTCGCCTCGCCCACGCGTGCGGCGATCAACCAGTAGGTGCCGATGTCCAGCGCCTGCGTCACCGTGGCGTCGAGCGCGCCGGGCTCACCGGGGCCGGCCAGCGTCACGTATTCGGGCCGCACGCCGAGCGTCGTCGCGCCAGCCGGTGCATTGGGCACCATCGATGCCGGCAGGAAGTTCATGCCCGGCGAGCCGATGAAGTGGCCGACGAACATGTGCTGCGGGCGCTCGAACAGCTGATCGGCCGAGCCCACCTGCACCGCGCGGCCGCGCGTCATCACCACCACCTGGTCGGCGAAGGTGAGCGCCTCGACCTGGTCGTGCGTGACGTAGATCAGCGTCAGCTTGAGCTCATGGTGGATCTGCTTCAACTTGCGCCGCAGCTGCCACTTCAGGTGCGGGTCGATCACCGTCAGCGGCTCGTCGAACAGCACCGCGCTCACGTCTTCGCGCACCAGGCCGCGGCCAAGCGAGATCTTTTGCTTGGCGTCGGCGGCCAGGCCGGCGGCTCGCTGATTGAGTTGCGGCGACAGCTCCAGCATCTCGGCCACCTGGCCGACGCGGGCCTTGATGCGATCGGCGGCCACGCCGCGATTGCGCAGCGGGAAGGCCAGGTTCTCGGCCACCGTCATGGTGTCGTAGATGACCGGGAACTGGAACACCTGGGCGATGTTGCGCTGCTGCGGCGTTTGCAGCGTGACGTCGGCGCCGTCGAACCGCACGCGGCCCTGCGACGGCCGCACCAGGCCCGAGATGATGTTGAGCATCGTGGTCTTGCCGCAGCCCGAAGGGCCCAGCAGCGCGTAGGCGCCGCCTTCGTCGAAGGTCATCTTCAACGGCAGCAACGCGTAGTCGGCGTCGTCCTTCGGATCGGGCCGATACGAGTGCGCGAGGTCGAGGTCGATGCGTGCCATCTCAGTTGTCCTGCCTCGGCGCCGGCGCGACCAGCAGGTCGCCCTTGGGGTCGAACACGTACACCTGCGATGGATCGAGG
>JBIODO010000176.1:0-8376 GCA_044445225.1 Burkholderiales bacterium | reverse complement strand
TGCGCAGCAACGTGCCGGCCATGCGAGGGCGAGGTCCGGAGCCGCCCTTGGGGGGCGAGCAGCGCAGGGAACCCGGCCCGCAGGGCCGGGCGCCGGAGATTGAGCGCCATGGCCTGCCCACCTGCATCCTTGCTCGCTCAAGACATGGCAGGTGGGTCGTGAACATCGTCAAGGGCAACTCAAGTGGTAGTCGCGCCCAGCGTAGTCGAACTCGACCAATTCCCCCATGTAGGTTCCCCGCACCAGCGACAGCGACGCGGTGTCTTTGACCGCCGGCGCCGCGTAGTAGGCGCGGATCTCGCGGATCAGGCCCGACTTCGCGTCGAACACGTACCACTCGTCGCCACGCTGCGCGGTGTTGAACTTGCGCTTCCAGTGCGTCCACTCGATCACCGCTTCGTTGGAGTCGGCGCTGATCAGCACCTTTTCGATCGTCCACTGCGAGCCGAGGTTGTCGACACACCAGAGCCATTTCTTGGCAATGGTGTCGGCACCGCGCCAGGGGATGTCGGGCAGGCCCGGCGGAAAGTAGTGCACCGCGTCGGGCGTGAAGCACGACAGCAGTGCCGAGTAGTTGGCGGCGTTGCAGGCATCGAAATAACGGCGGATCAGGGCTTCGTGGCGATGCATGGTGTGATCATCATAGGATTGGCGGGCGATCGGCCGCCACCCAGTCGCGGTACTGCGCCCGGGTGCTGTCGCTCGGCGGATAGAGGCCCCACAGCGGTTCGCCGCGGTCGACCCGTCTGGCGAGATACGCCTCCAGATCGTCTTGCGCTTCGCACAGCGCTGCCATCTCATCGGCGAGTTCGGCCGGCACCACGGTCACGTTGTCGGCATCGCCGTGGATCACGTCGCCGGGGTACACGGCCACGCCGGCGCAGCTGATCGGCACCTGCAGGTCGGCCACGTGGTGGTACGACAACCGCGTGGTCGCCGTGATGCCAGCGCACCAGGCGGGAATCGCCATGCGGCTGATCTCGTGCCCGTCGCGGAATGCGCCGTCGGTGATCACCGCGCGCACGCCGCGGCGCATCATGCGCGTGATCAGCATGTTGCCCATTGAAGCGGCTGCGGCGTCGCCGCGGCTGTCGATCACCATCACGTCGCCTGATTGCGTCTGTTCCACGCCCACCCACTGCAGGTTGTCGGCGTGCGGCGCGGTGGTCAGCGTGGCGTAGGTGTCGATGTCTTCGCGCGCGGGGATGAAGCGCATCGTGTAGGCGCGGCCCGCGAAGCGGTTGACGGCCTGCCCCTGCAAGGGCTTCAAGCCCACCAGCACCGGCTGCCGATAGCCCCTCTTGTACAGCTGCGTGGTGAGCGAACCGCTGCTCACGTGCGCCAGGCGTTGCAGCACCTCGTCGCCCACATGCGCGCGCTCGCGTGCGGGGCGCGGTGTGGGTGTGATCGATTGGTTCATCAAGACTCCGGTGGGCTCGATGCGGCCGCTGGGTGGTCGATGTCGAACGCGTCGAGGCTGCAGCCGATGCTAGGGGCCTGTGCCGACGCGACCAAGCCGGCGTAGAGTGGCGGCGCCCCGTGAGTTCCACGATCTGGGAGTCGCCGTGACGTCCACCCAAGCTGCCGATGGCACTGCAGCGCTCGAAAAGGCGCTCGACGTGCTCGATGCAGTGGGCGCCTCGCGCACCGGTTTGAGCCAGGTCGAGCTGGGTGCGAGGCTGCGCTTGCCGCGCACCACGCTGTACCGCCTGCTCGGCACGCTGGTCAGCCGCGGCCTGCTGCGGCGCGATCCCTTGCGCCGCGTCTATTGCCTGGGCCAGCGCTGCTTCGAATACGCGCGCAACAGCTATGCGATGCCCGATCTGGTGGCCGCCGCCGGCGCCGAGCTGCGCGCGCTGCGCGACATCAGCGGCGAGACCACCTACCTGGCCGCGCTCGACGGCCTCGAGGTGGTGTCGCTCGAGCGCTGCGACGGCGCGCACAGCCAGCGCTCGCATGCCGAGCTCGGCCAGCGCAAGCCGCTGCATTGCACCAGCCAGGGCAAGGCGATCTTGTCGGCGCTGCCGCCCGAGCGACGCGAGGCCATCGTCAAGGACATCGAACTCGATGCGCTGACGCCGCGCACCATCACCGACCGGCGGCGCCTGCACGCCGAGCTGCGGCTCACCGCCACACGCGGCTGGTCGATCGACGACGAAGAAATCATGGCCGGCGTGCGCTGCTGCGGCGCGCCGATCGTCGACCCGCAAGGGCAGGTGCGCGGCGCCATCAGCATCGCCGGGCCGTCGTTCCGCTTGTCGATGGAGCGCGTGGCGCTGCTCGGGCCCGAGGTGGCCGACGCGGCGCGGCGCATCGGCGCGCAGCTCGGCAGTGCGGCACCGCAGCGCACCGATGCCGAAGTGCGGCTGGTCGACGGCGAGTGGGCGTTCGAAGGCGCGCATCCGGTCTGGCACGCCGCATCGGGCCGGCTGTGGTGGGCCGATCGGCTAGCCCCTGCGGTGCACCGCGCCGACCTGCACAGCGACGCGCTGCTGATGCGTGTCGAGCAGCCGATCGACGCCATGGTGCCGCACGGCGAAGGCGCCGCACTGTTCAGCGGCGGCGCCTGGCAGCACGCGGTCTCCGACGGCAACCGTCGGCCGTTGCCCGAGTGGCCACGTCGCAGATTCAGCGCCATCACTGCCGACGCGCACGGCGCGTTGTGGGCCTGCCTGCCCGATGGCGAACGCTGGCGCGTCGCCGAGTTGTCCGCCGAAGGCCGACCGCAAGGCGGCTGGCGCATCAATGAGCCGGCCAGCGAACTGCTGATGTGCGAGCACACGCACACGCTGTTCATCGCCGCCGCCCACAGCGGCGCCATCTACGCGGCGCGGCGCGAGCACGGCAGCCTGCAACGCCTGACCACCGTGCCCAAGGGTTCGGGCCGGCTGGGCGGCTTGGCGGTCGACGGCTCGGGCGGCGTGTGGGCCGCGCTGCGCGGCGGCTGGAGCGTGGTGCGCTTTGCCGCCGATGGCAGCATGGACCGCGTGCTCGCATTGCCGGTGCCCAGCCCCACTGCGGTGGCGATCGGCGGCGCCGACGGCGACAGCCTGTTCATCACCAGCGAGCGGCACGCGCTGGCGCGCGAGGCACTCGACGCGGCGCCGCTGTCGGGCCGCCTGTTCGTGCTCGAGCACGCCGGCGCGCCGGCGTCGTGACCGCGCGGCCGATGTGCCGCATCGCTGGCGATGCGCAGCCGCTCGTCCCAGATGCTGGGAGGTCGCACCGGACGCAGCGGCGTGCTCGGTTGTCGTGCGCGCGATGCGCTCGAACAATGCGAGCGACCGAGCGGCACGACCGCCACTTCGAACACCTTCAGGAGACCCACGCATGTTCCGTCGCACGCTGATCGGCGCAGCCGCCTCGCTCGCCAGCCTGCCGCTGCGTGCGCTGGCGCAGGACGCCTGGCCGAGCAAGCCGCTGAAGATCATCTGCCCGTTTCCGGCCGGCGGCACCAGCGACGTGATGGCGCGCATGGTCTCCGAGCCATTGACCAAGGAGCTCGGCCAGCAGGTGATCGTCGAGAACATCGGCGGCGCCGGTGGCACCATCGGCACGTTGCGCGCGGCCAAGATGCCGCCCGACGGCTACACGATCGTGCAGACCGGAGTCGGCCAGAACGCGGTCGCGCATGGCCTGGACCCCAAGCTCGGCTACGACTCGATGCGCGACTTCATCCACATCGCGCAGGTGCACACCGGCCCCAACCTGCTGGTGGTGCACCCGGGCACGCCGTTCAAGACGTTTCAGGAGCTGGTCGACTATGTGCGCAAGAACCCCGGCAAGCTGAACTACGGCTACACCCACGCGGCCTCGGGCCACATGGCGATGGAGCTGTTGAAGCAGCGCGCCAGCGAGTGCCCGAAGGGCCAGAAGGAGTGCAACGGCTTTTTCGTCGTCGGCATCCCGTATCGCGGCGGCGGCCCGATGTTGCAAGACCTGCTGGGCGGCCAGATCCCGATGATGTTCATCAATCAAGACGTGGCGTTGCAGCACGTGAAGGCCGGCAAGCTGCGGCCGCTGGCTTGCACGAGCTTGCAGCGCAACCCGCTGTACCCCGACGTGCCCGCCGTCCACGAAAGCGGCTTCCCGAACTTCCAGGCGCTGTCGTGGTCCGGCATGTCGCTGATCAAGGGCACGCCGCAGCCGATCGCCGACAAGTTCGAGGCCGCGATGAAGAAGATCATGACCTCTGCCGACATCAAGCAGAAACTGGAGTCGGTGGGCTTCATCGTGCCGCCGCCAGGCGCCGCGGCCTACACACAATTCGTCAAGAACGAGATCGCGCTGTGGACCCAGGTGATCAAGACCGCCGGCATCAAGCCGGAGTGAGGACCCCATGAGCACACGAGCCATCCAGGCCAATCCGCTGGCCGCAGGCCTTGCCGCCGGCGCCGCCACCACCGACCGCATCGAGTGGATCCAGCTGTCGCTGGTGTTCCTGCCGCTGGCCACGCCGATCAGCGATGCCAAGGTGCTCACCGGCCGGCAAAAGCCGCTGACCGAGATCGCGTTCCTCTTCGCCGAGATTCAAACGCGCGAGGGCCACGGCGGTGTCGGCTTCAGCTACAGCAAGCGCGCCGGCGGGCCGGGCCAGTTGGTGCACGCGAAGGAGATCGCGCCCAACCTGATCGGCGAAGACCCCAACGACATCGCGCGGCTGTGGGACAAGCTCGTCTGGGCCGGCGCGTCGGTGGGCCGCAGCGGATTGGCAACGCAGGCGATCGCCGCCTTCGACATCGCGCTGTGGGACCTGAAGGCCAAGCGCGCCAAGCTGCCGCTGGCCAAGCTGCTCGGCGCACATCGCGATGCCGTGCAGTGCTACAACACCTCGGGCGGCTTCCTGTCGTCGCCGATCGACGAGGTGCTGCGCAACGTCGAGGGCCTGCTCGAGCGCGGCATCGGTGGCATCAAGATCAAGGTCGGGCAACCGGATCCGATGATCGACCTGCAGCGCGTGCAGGCGGTGCACAAACTGATCGACGGCCGCGCGCATTTGATGGTCGACGCCAACCAGCAGTGGGACCGCGTCACCGCGCAGCGCTTCGGCAAGCTGGTCGAGCCGCTGAACCTCACGTGGATCGAAGAGCCGCTGGACGCCTACGACGCCGAAGGCCACGCCGCGCTCGCCGCGATGCTCGACACGCCGATCGCCACCGGCGAGATGCTCACCAGCGTGGCGGAGCACGCGGAGCTGATCCGCCAGCGCAGCGTCGACTTCATCCAGCCCGACGCGCCGCGCGTGGGCGGCATCACGCAGATGCTGAAGATCATGGCACTGGCCGACCAGGCGCGCCTGCGCATGGCGCCGCACTTCGCGATGGAGATCCACCTGCACCTGTCGGCGTCGTATGCGCACGAGCCGTGGGTCGAGCACTTCGAATGGCTCGAGCCGTTGTTCAACGAGCGACTCACCATCAAGGACGGCCGCATGCACGTGTCCAACCTTCCCGGACTGGGCTTCTCGCTGAGCGAGCAGGCGCGGCGCTGGACCCGGGAGCGCGCGGAGTTCGGCAAGCGCGGGTGACGTCGGGTGGTGCTCTGAAAAGCGTCGGTGCACACTTGGGTGTTACGGACGCCCCGGAGCACCCACCCCGGCATCTTCCTGGCGCAATTCGCCGGGGATGCCGCCCCGTTCAACTCATAGTCGGCAATCACGAAGTGGGCCGGCTCGCTCGGCTTCAAGGGCGTGCAGGTGCCCTCCCTCGTGGGACGCACGCATCTTCGACCTCGCAAAGGCCGCCGAATCGAAGACGTATTGCGTTCGAAGACGTCGGCTGCCGTGTCTGCTTCGAACTGCATCCGGGCGAGGACCTGTTCGACGGCGTGGAGGCGCCTTCATCGGCGCCGTGCATCGCATCGCGGCGCGGCTCGACGATCACTACGGCCGGCCCGAACGACCCGATGCGACCCCCGCGAAAACCACTACATGGATTTGATTGATTTATTTATTGCGATGTCTAGGATGAACGCATCAGACGCATCGAATCGATGTCCGCCGCCGCCACCATCGCCGACATCGCCCGCCAGGCCGGCGTGGGCACGGCCACCGTGGATCGGGTGCTGAACCGCCGCCCGGGGGTCAACGCCGAGACGGTGCAGCGGGTGATGCAGGTGGTGGCCGAGCTCGGTGCACCGCCGCAGCGCGGCCGGCCGCGCAAGGGCGAGAACTTCCGCTTCGCGTTCGTGCTGCCGGCCGAGGCCTCGCCGTTCGCCGAGCTGGTCGATCGCCAGATCGCGCAAGCCGCCGGCGAGTTCCGCCACCAGCACATCACCGAAGTCACGCACCGCATCGACTGCGGCGACGCTGCGCAGTTCGCGGCGGGCCTGGCGCAGCTGGCCGACTGCGACGCCGAGGCCGTGATGGCGCCCGACCTGCCGCCGGTGAAGCTGGCGATCAACGAGCTGGTGCGCACCGGCGTGCACGTGGTCACGCTGTTTTCGGACGTGGCCGGCTCGATGCGCGAGACGCATGTGGGTGCCGACAACCGCGCCGCGGGACGCACCGCGGGGCTGCTGCTGGGGCGCATGGCGGGCGGCGGCAACCGCGACACCCTGTTGCTGAGCTCGCAGGCCACCCGGCTGTCGTGCGAGATCGAACGGCGCATCGGCTTCGCGCAGGCCATCGAGGAGCGTTTCCCGAAGATCAAGGTGCAGCGCACGCCCGACCTGCCCGGCAGCGACTCCGGCGCTTGCCGCGCACTGCTGCGCTACCTGCGCAGCAAGAGCATCGACACCACGCGCGTGGCCGGCATCTACAACGTCGGCTCGGGCAGCGCGGGCGTGGCGCGCGCGGTCGAGAGCCTGGGGCTCACCGGCAGCATCGGCGTGGTGGCGCACGACTTCACCGACGAGCACCGCGCGTTGCTGGGCGCCAACGGCCTGGCCTACGTGCTGCACCAGGACATCCACTACTGCATCTCCACCGCGGCGCGCGTGTTGCGGGCGCTGTGCGAGAACATGCGCGGGGCACTCAACGTGGTGCAGCCGCGCGTCGAAATCTTGACGGCCGAGAACCTGCACTGAACGGCGGTCGGATGTGTGTGCTTCAGGTACCGAACCCTCGTTAGGAGACCCTTCATGACATCACTGCTGACCAAGCTGCCGGCGCTTTCCGCGCTGGCGCTCGTCGCCGCCCTCGTGGGTTGCGGCAAGAAAGAAGAGCCGCCGCCCGCGGCGACGGCCCCAGCCAGCGCCGCCCCAGCGGCCGCGGCGGCAGCCAAGACCATCACGCTGTGCTGGGCCGCCTGGGACCCCGCCAACGCGCTGGTCGAGTTGAGCAAGGACTTCACCGCGAAGTCCGGCGTCAACATGAAGTTCGAGTTCGTGCCGTGGCCGAACTTCGCCGACCGCATGCTCAACGAGCTCAACAGCAAGGGCAAGCTGTGCGACCTGATCATCGGTGACAGCCAGTGGATCGGCGGCTCGGCCGAGAGCGGCCACTACGTGAAGCTGAACGAGTTCTTCGACAAGGAAGGCATCAAGATCAGCGACTTCGCACCGGCCACCGTGCTGGGCTACGCCGAGTGGCCCAAGGGCTCGCCCAACTACTGGGCGCTGCCGGCGATGGGCGACGCGCTGGGCTGGACCTATCGCAAGGACTGGTTCGCCAAGCCCGAGCTGCGCGCCGAATTCAAGAAGAAATACAACCACGAACTCGAAGCCCCGAAGACCTGGGACGAGTTCAAGCACGTGGCCGAGTTCTTCACCGGCAAGCAGATCGACGGCAAGAAGGTCTACGGCACCTACCTGTTCACGGAGCGCGGCTCCGAGGGCATCACGATGGGCGTGAGCAACGTGCTTTACCCCTATGGCTTCAAGTACCAGGACCCGAGCAAGCCCTACGCGATGGACGGCTTCGTCAACGGGCCTGACGCGATCAAGGGCCTGGAGTTCTACAAGTCGCTCTACAAGTGCTGCACACCGCCCGGACTGACCAACTCGTACATGGGCGAGGGCCTGGACGCGTTCAAGTCGGGCCAGGTGGCGATGATGATGAACTGGTTCGCCTTCTTCCCGGGCCTGTACAAGGATCCGAACGTCGGCGGCGACAAGATCGGCTTCTTCGTCAACCCGGCCGGCCCCAAGGGCAAGGGCTCGCAGCTCGGCGGCCAGGGCATCTCGGTGGTGTCGTACTCGCCCAACCGGGCCGAGGCGCTGGCCTACATCAAGTGGTTCGCCACGCCCGAGGTGCAGAAGAAGTGGTGGGCGCTGGGTGGCTACTCCTGCCACAAGGCCGTGCTGCAGGACGCCGGCTTCAAGGCAAGCGCACCGTTCGCGGCCGAGTTCCTCGACGCGATGGACCAGGTGGTCGACTTCTGGGCCGAGCCGAGCTATGCGCAGCTGCTGCTGTCGGAGCAGAAGTGGATCCATGAC
>JBIODO010000175.1:0-8422 GCA_044445225.1 Burkholderiales bacterium | reverse complement strand
GTGCGATCCCGACGTGTACGCCGAGCGCATCATCCAGCGCGCCGGCCTTGCCGAAGACCGTCTGGTGCGCGCGTGGCAGCACTGGCCCGGCAACGACGTGCATTGGGCCGACTGGTGGCTCGATGTCGCCCAACTCGACGCCAGCGGGGTGCCCGGGCCTGCGCGGCGCCCGCAGGTGCCGGCGCGTCCGCGTCTGCAGGTGCCCGCCGAGTGGCACATGCAGACGCACCATTGGCTGCAGCAACACCATTTGCACGAGCGGCCGCTGGTGCTGGTGCAGCCCGGCCACAAGAAGACCCACAAGCGCGGCCGCATCGCCACCGACACGCACGACAAGCACTGGCCCGCGGAGCGCTGGGGCGCGGTGGTCCGCGCGGTGCTCGCCGAGGTACCTGGCGCAGCAGTGCTGGTGTGCGGTTCGTCGCGCGAGGCACGACTCGTGCAGGAGATCGTCGACGCGGCAGGCGCGGCGCCCGCGGATGGGCGCGTCGTCAACATTGCCGCCATGCGGCCCACGCTGCAACGCCTGATGGCGCTGTCCGCGCTCGCGCACAGCATGATTTCGGTCGACACCGGGCCGGCGCACATTGCCGGCGCCATGGATTGCCCGCTCGTCGTCCTCTACGGCAACGCGGGTTGGGGCCGCTGGAAGCCGCGCTCGCCGAGCGGCAACGTGCAAGTGCTGGGGCCGCGCGCCCTCACGCCGGGCGCCGAGGTGATGAGCATCGGCGTTGACGAGGTGCTGCAGGCCTGGCGCAGCTTGCAGCCGCGTGGCGTGATTGCGCCTTCAGGCATGATTCCGACGCCATGACCGTGATGACCCGAAGCCGCCTCGAGGCCGCCCGCGTGCTGGTGGTGGGCGATGCGATGCTCGATCGCTACTGGTTCGGCGCCGTCGAGCGCATCTCGCCGGAGGCGCCGGTGCCGGTGGTGCTGGTGCAGCGCGAAGAAGAACGCCTGGGTGGCGCCGCCAATGTGGCGCTGAACGTGCGCCGGCTCGGCGCGCGCGCAACCTTGCTCACCGTGATGGGCGACGACGAACCGGCGCGCGCGGTGGTGCGCCTGCTGCAGCAAGAAGGCGTGCAGCGCGTTCTCGGGCAGGACCCGGCGCTGCGCACCACCATCAAGCTGCGAGTCGTCGGCCGCGCTCAGCAGTTGTTGCGGGTGGACTTCGAGAATCGCCCCGATCATGAACTGCTCGCGCAGATGCTGGGCGATTTCGAGCGCGTGCTGCCCGAACACGATGCCGTGCTGTTCTCCGACTACGGCAAGGGTGGCCTCACGCACATCGCACGCATGATCGAGCTGGCACGCGGTGCCGGCAAACCGGTGCTGGTCGACCCCAAGGGACGCGACTTCTCGCGCTACGCGGGCGCCACCGTGATCACGCCCAACCGCGGCGAGCTGGCGCTGGCCATGGGGCCTTGGGACGGCGACGAGCAGCTGGCCGCGCTGGCCGGGCGGCTGCGCAGCGAGTTCCGCATCGACAACCTGCTGCTCACGCGTTCGGAAGAGGGCATGTCGCTGTTCGACGTGCAGGGCGCGTTGCATGTGCCGGCGCAGGCCCGGCAGGTGTTCGACGTCACCGGCGCCGGCGACACGGTGATCGCCACCATGGCCGCGATGCTGGCGGCCGGTCTGACGCCGCGCGAGGCGGTGCCGATCGCCAACCGCGCCGCCGGCATCGTGGTGAGCCGCTTCGGCACCGCGAGCGTCAACTACGAAGAGCTGTTCCCTTGAGCGGCGCTCGGAAGGCAGCCCGATGAAAGCGGTGGTCACCGGAGCCGCCGGCATGGTCGGCGCCAACCTGTTGCGTGGGCTCAATGCCGTTGGCATCGACGACATCATCGCCGTCGACGATCTGACCGACGGCTCCAAGTACAGCAATCTGCTCGGCGCCCGTTTCGCCGACTACCTCGACAGGGGCGAGTTCTATCCCCGCTTCGCGCGCGGCGAGTTCGGGCGCGTCGACGCCGTGCTGCACCAGGGCGCATGCTCCGACACGATGGAGCACAACGGCCAGTTGATGATGGCGCAGAACTACCGCTGCACCAAAGACCTGCTCGATGCCTGCCAGGCGCAAGGCACGCGTTTGATCTACGCGTCGTCGGCCGCGGTGTACGGCGGCAGCGACGTCTTCCGCGAGTCCCCCGAACACGAGCGGCCGCTCAACGTGTACGGCTATTCCAAGCTGCTCACCGATCAGGTGGTGCGCCGCGCGTTGCCGGCCAGCGGCGCGCAGGTGGTGGGCTTGCGCTACTTCAACGTCTACGGTCCGCACGAGCGGCACAAGGGCCGCATGGCATCGGTGGCGTTTCACCACAGCGTGCAGTACCGCAACGAAGGCCGCGTGCGCCTGTTCGGCGCCTACGGCGGCTATGGCCCCGGCATGCAGGTGCGCGACTTCGTCTGCGTCGACGATGTCGTCGCGATCAACCTGTGGTTCCTGCAGCATGGCGGCGTCAAGGGCATCTACAACGTCGGCAGCGGCCGCGCACAGCCGTTCAACGACGTCGCGCACGCGGTGGTCAACGGGTGGCGCGAGCGCGCCGGCGATGCAGCGCTGACGCTCGATGAATTGGCCGCCAAGGGCATCGTCGAGTACATCGATTTCCCGCCGGCCCTGGTGGGCAAGTACCAGTGCTTCACGCAAGCCGACCTGGGTGCGCTGCGCGCCGCCGGCTGCGACCATGCGTTTGCCGACGTGGCCAGCGGCGTGCGCCGGTATGTGGCTTGGCTGGCGCAACAGCCCGCGGGTTGATCTGCCGGCCTACAGACCGAGCGCCTGCTCGACCATCGCGCACAGCGTGTGGCCGATGAAGATGTGCGCCTCCTGGATGCGCGCCGTGGTGTCGCTGGGCACCACCAGCGCCACGTCGCACAGCGCTTTCAACGTACCGCCGTCGCGGCCGAGCAACCCCACCACCGCGATGCCGGTCTCGCGCGCAGCCTGCACGGCGCGCAGCACGTTGCCCGAACGCCCCGAGGTAGAAATGGCAACCAGCACGTCGCCCTGGCGGCCCAGGCCGCGCAATTGGCGCTCGAACACCTGGTCGAACGCGTAGTCGTTGGCGATGCAGGTCAACGCCGAGCTGTCGGTCGACAGTGCCAGCGCCGCCAGCGGGCGCCGGTCGTCGACGAAGCGGCCGGTGAATTCCGACGCCAGATGCTGGCTGTCTGCCGCCGAGCCGCCATTGCCGCAGAACATCAGCTTGCCGCCGCTGCGCAACGCATCGCTCATGCAGGCAGCGGCACGAGCCACGTCAGGTGCCATGGCGTCGAGCTGCGCGAACAACTCGCGGTGCTGAGTCAGGTGTTGTGCAAAGGGTAGACTCAAGAGCGTTCCTCGACGGTCGGTCGACCGAAAACTTCCGCGCATTGTGCCGCCAGACGAATCCAGCAAACTCCTGACCCCGGCCCAAGTGGGGCACACGGCGTGGCCACGCCCGCTGGTGTTCACCAACGGCGTTTTCGACGTCCTTCACCGCGGTCACGTGGACTACCTGGCGCGGGCCCGCTTGCTCGGTGCGGCGCTGCTGGTGGGGGTCAACAGCGATGCGTCGGCGAGGCGTCTGGGCAAGGGCCCCGACCGACCGCTCAACAGCGAGACCGATCGCGCCCGCGTGCTGGCGGCGCTGCAGGCGGTTGACTTCGTGGTGGTGTTCGATGAGTCCACGCCGTGCGAGCTGATCGAGCGCGTGCGCCCCGATGTCTACGTCAAAGGCGGTGACTACGCCATCGAGAGCCTGCGCGAGACGGCGCTGGTGCGCAGTTGGGGTGGCCGCGCGGTGGCGATTCCGTTCGTCGACGGCTATTCGACGACGCGCCTGGTCGAGCGCATCCGCGGTGGCTGATCACGCGGTGTTCCTCGACCGCGATGGCGTGATCAACGTCGATCACGGCTACACGCACCGCATCGAGGACTTCCAGTTCATTGCAGGCAGCGCCGAGGCGTTGGCACTGCTGCAGCACGCCGGGTGGCGCCTGGTCGTCGTGACCAACCAAAGCGGCATTGCGCGCGGCCTGTTCTCGAATGCAGACTACGAACGCTTCACGGCGCACCTGCGCGCGCAGCTGTCAGCCCGCGGTGTCCACTTGGACGCTGTGCTCCATTGCCCGCACCTGCCCGATGCGTCGGTGGCGGCGTATCGCCTGGCCTGCGACTGCCGCAAGCCGGGCCCCGGCATGCTGCTGCGCGCGGCGCGCGAGCTGTCGCTCGACATGGGCAGCAGCCTGATCGTGGGCGACCGCCTGTCCGACGTGCGGGCGGGCCGGGCAGCCGGCGTCGGCCGTTGCATGCTGGTACGCAGCGGCCACGCGATCGATGCCGACGAGGCACTCGAAGCCGATGCGGTGTTCGACGACCTGGCCGCCTGCGCGCAAGCGCTCGTCGGGCCAACCGCGAGCGAACCGACGGCTAGGGACACCCCTCCAGCGCAGGACCCGCGGGCTGGGTAGTATCGGGCATCGTCGTTGTGGCAGGCGCCGCCAAGCGCTCAAGCATGAAGATTCAGTCCAAGCTCGCATGGCCCGCGAAGTCGCCACGGCGCGTCGGCCACAAGGGTGGCGCACCCGGTCGCTTGATGATGCTGCTGGAGGCACGCGCACCCGGGGAAGCCGCGGCGCTGGCGATGGCCATGCCCTGGCTCAATCGGTTGCCTGCCGGCGATGGCCACCCGGTGCTCGTGTTGCCCGGACTGGGTGCTTCGGATTTCAGCACCGTGCCGTTGCGCCGCTTCCTGCGCGGGCGCGGCCACTTCTCTCACCCGTGGAAGCAGGGCTTCAATTTCGGGCCGCGTCACGGCGTGTTGCACGCATGCCGCGATCGCGTGCGACACCTCTCCGACCAGCACGGTCGAAAGGTCAGCCTGATCGGCTGGAGCCTGGGAGGCGTCTATGCGCGCGAGTTGGCCAAGGAGTTGCCTGACCTCGTGCGTTGTGTGATCACGCTGGGCTCGCCGTTCGCCGGCCATCCGCGCCACACCAATGCTTGGCGCGTGTATGAGTGGGTGAGCGGCCAGTCGGTGCACGACAACCCGGCGCTCACAGAGCAACTGCGCCAGGCGCCACCCGTGCCCACGACCTCGATCTTTTCGCGCACCGACGGCGTGGTGGCTTGGCACTGCAGCGTCAACGAGGTGCTGCCACACACCGAGAACATCGAAATCGCGGCCAGCCACGTCGGCATGGGAATCAATCCGCTGGCGTTGTACGCAGTAGCAGATCGCTTGCGGCAAGACCCGGTCGCTTGGCAGCGATTCGACACCAGCGGCGCGCGGCGTTCGTTTTTCAAGCACGCCGAGCCGCCGGTGCCCGCCTGAGGCGTGTGGGCGCGACATCGCATGCCGCCGCTCCACCACCGCTTCGTGCAAGCCAACGGCATACGCATGCACGTGGCCGATCAAGGCGAGGGGCCGCTGGCAGTGTTCTGCCACGGCTTCCCGGAGAGTTGGCATTCGTGGCGACACCAACTCGCTGCGCTGGCCCTGGCGGGCTATCGCGCAGTGGCGCCGGACATGCGAGGCTACGGCCAGACCGACGCTCCGGCGGCGATCGCCGACTACTCGATGCTGCACCTGGTGGGTGACATGGTCGGCCTGGTGCTTGCGCTGGGCGCGACGCAGGCCGTGGTGGTCGGCCACGACTGGGGCGCCCCAGTGGCTTGGCATTGCGCCCTGCTGCGTCCCGATCTATTCACTGGCGTTGCTGCACTCAGCGTGCCATTTCGCGGCCGCGGGCCAGTGCTGACCACCACGATGCCGCGCACCGACGACAGCGACTATTACCAGCTGTATTTTCAGGAGCCGGGCAAGGCCGAAGGCGAACTGGCGCGCGACGTGCGCCACACGCTGCGGGCGTTGCTCTACGGTGCGTCGGGCGACGCGCCTGCCTCGCAGCAGATCACCATGGTGCCGCGCCAAGGCGGCTTTCTCACGCGCTTGGCCGATCCCGCCGAATTGCCGGCGTGGCTGCAAGCGGCTGACCTGGACTTCTACGTTTCCGCACCGTGATGCTCGCGGGATGCGGCCACTGGACGCAACAGGAACGGCCGCTGGCGATGAACGACGCGTTGCTCGAGTTCCTGCAGGTCGCGCAGGGCGGCTGAGGCTGCGGCGCCCGCGCGCGCAGATTCAGTGAAAGCGGCTCAACTGTCCGCCAGCAAGTGCTTGAGCTTGATGAACGCCAGGCCCGCCATCACCGCGTCGTTGAGCGCGTCATGCGCATCGCGCTGCGGCAGCGCAAGCTCGTTCATCATCGTCTGGAAGCGCAGGTCGATCATGCCGCCGCGCTCGTGCAGCGGGCGCTGGCGATTCTTGTAGTCGTAGTACATGGCCGACACCTCGATCTTCGGTTGCGGCAAGCCCAGGCCGAGCATGGGCCAGATCTCGCGGTTGATCATCGCCACGTCGAACTCGAGGTAGTAACCCACCAGGGGCCGGCTGCCGATGAACTCGAGCAGCCGCCGCATCGCATCTTCGGGCTTGATGCCCAGCGCCACGTCGCGCTCGCGCAGTCGATGCACGCGCACGCTGCCCACCGACAGCGCGCGCTCGGGCCGCACCAGCAGCTCGAGCCGCTGGCTGGTGAGCAGGCGATTGCCGACGATGCGCACGGCGCCGATCGACACGATCTGATCGCGGTGTATGTCGAGCCCGGTGGTTTCGCAGTCGAGGGTCACCCACTCGTCCTTGGGTGGCGCGTCGTACATGAACGCGAAGTGCGGCTCGGCCAAGTGGTAGAGCAACCAGCCGCGACGCAGCGGCTCGAACCAACCGAGCTTCACGCGCTCTCCAGGTGGAACTGGTGCCGCACCAGCGCCTTGAACCGCTTGACCGTCGCGAAGGCATCCTTCAACAGGTCGCGCTCGAGGCTGCTCAAACGCTGGGTGGACACGCCGCCGCTGACCGCACGCCCGGTGTCGATCTCTGCGAGGCCGGCCTTGAGTTTCAGCGCCATCAGGAAGTGCAGGCTGTCGGTGAGGCCGACCGCGACCTCCGCACTCAAGCGGCCCGCGGCCACCAGCGCTTCGAGCCGCGCCGCGGTGCCGGTCGCCGGCACGTGATCGCGCAGCGCCAGGCTGCGCACGCCATGCACGATCGGAAAGATGGCGGCCTTCTTCAGATCGAGCAGCTGCGTGTCTTGCTCGCCGATCGACAGCAGTCGATTCCACCAGCCGCCAGTTTCGGAGGGGAACGAGTCGATCGCCGCAGCGAAGCGCCCGAGCAACGCGTCGTCGGCCGCCACCAGGCTGTCGACCTCGGCGCGCACGGCGGACAGCAGCTTGGCATCGCCCGCCACCGCATGCGCATCGATGAAGATCGCCAGCGCCATCAGGCCCTCCGGGCTGGGCCGCAGCAGCCACTGCCGCACTGTGGCTGCGAACTCACGCTGGCGGTGTCGCCATGCTGGCCGGCTGACCATGATGCCGCCGGGGCACTCGGGGTAGCCGAAGTCGCGCAGCGCCGCGGAGAAGCGCTCGCAGGCCGCCGCCACCGCGGTTTCGTCGAGCGCGGCATCGTCGCGCACGATCAGGCCATTGTCCTGATCGGTCTTGAGCAGCTGCTCACCACGACCCTCGCTGCCCATCACGAGCAGGCAACTGGCCGCCAGCAGATCACGCGGCGCCACCAGCTGCCAGGTGCGCTCGAAGAGCTTGGCATTCAGCGCCTGCACCAGATGGCCGATCTGCTCGACACGCGTGCCACCGCGAAACAGCAGCGCCACCAGGCCGGTGATGCGCGCCGCCGCGCCACGCAGCTCGTCAAGATCGCGCGCGCGCACGATCTGCACGGTGATCAGGTAGGAGTGGTTGGACAGATAACTCAACAGGTCGAGCTGCTCCAGCAAGCCGACGACGCCACCGGCATCGGCCACCACGAGCCGATGCACCTGGTGCTGGATCATCAGTGCCAACGCATCGAACAGCGGCGCCTGCGGCTTGATCGTCACCAGCTCGAACGAGGCCAGGCTGCGCACCGGCAGCTGCGCGAGCGGCCGGCCGTCGACGATGGCCCGCTGCAGGCCGGTGTTGGTGAAGATGCCCAGGCGCTCGCCGTCGCGCACCAGCACGCTGTTGCAGCGCTTGGCCTGCATCACGCTGGCCACGGTGACGATGTCGGCATCGCCACTCACCTCATGCGCCGGGCGCAGGTAGGCCTGGCCGACATGTGACATCGTCAGCGCCTGCATCTCGCGCTGGCTGTGGCGTTGCGCGATGGCGCCGAGCTTGTTCGAGAGGTCGGAAAACAGCAACGCACCGAAGGTGGCGTTGCGCGAGATGAGGTCGTTGACGGTGGCTTTGGCCAGCTGGTAGGCCACTACTTCTTCCGCGGCCACGAAACGGCTGCTCGCGCGCCCGGCCACCAGGGAGCGGCCGTCGAAGCAGTCGTTGGGCCCGAAGGTGGCCACGAGCTCGGCGCCG
>JBIODO010000174.1:0-8430 GCA_044445225.1 Burkholderiales bacterium | reverse complement strand
GTCCTGGCCCTTGTAGCGGCCGGGCAGGATGGTGCCGCCGTAGACGTAGATCGCCGGCACGTTGGCGCGCAGCATGCCCATCATGCCGCCGGGCATGTTCTTGTCGCAGCCGCCGATCACCAGTACGCCGTCCATCCATTGGCCGCCGACGCAGGTCTCCACGCAATCGGCGATCACCTCGCGTGACACCAGCGAGTACTTCATGCCCTCGGTGCCCATCGCCATGCCATCGCTGATCGTCGGCGTGCCAAAGATCTGCGGGTTGGCGCCGGCCTCCTGCAGTGCAAGCACCGCCGCATCGGCCAGCCGCTGCAAACCCGAGTTGCACGGCGTGATCGTCGAATGTCCATTGGCCACGCCGATCATCGGCTTGGCAAAGTCATCGGCCTGGTAGCCCATTGCGGAGTACATCGAGCGATTCGGCGCGCGCGCTGCGCCCTCGGTGATGTTCTTGGAGCGGCGGTTCATGCTCATGCGAATGCGTCCTTCGAGTGCGTGCGGTATCGGCCAAACGTATCGTAGCGCCGGTGCGGCGCACGCCCGGTGTTTGCGGCGACAATCGCGCTCGGATTTTTCCGAGAGGACCTGAAGCCGATGCTCACGCATCCGCAGTTCGATCCGGTAGCGCTGGACCTGTCGCGCTTCGGCGTGCCGGTCGCCGTGCACTGGTACGGGCTGACCTACCTGGTTGCGTTCGCGCTGTTCCTGTGGCTGGCCCGCGTGCGCGTGTCGCGGCCCCCGTTCAGCGACGGCGGCTGGACCCCGCGCGACGTCGAAGACCTGCTGTTCTATGGCGTGCTGGGCGTGGTGATCGGCGGGCGGCTGGGCTACGTGCTGTTCTACAAACCGGGCTACTACGCGGCGCATCCGCTGGAGTCGTTCGCGGTGTGGAAGGGTGGCATGGCGTTCCATGGTGGTTTGCTCGGTGCGATCGCCGCGATGGTGCTGTTTGGCCACAAGCGCGGCCGACCATTCCTGCAGGTGGCCGACCTGGTGGCACCGTGTGTGCCCACGGGTCTCGCGGCCGGGCGCATCGGCAACTTCATCAACGGCGAGTTGTGGGGACGCGTGGCCGATCCGGGTCTGCCGTGGGCGATGGTGTTTCCGCAATCGGGCACACCGGACCCCCGCCACCCGTCGCAGCTATACCAGTTCGGCCTTGAGGGAGTGCTGCTGTTCGTGCTGCTGTGGCTGTATGCGAGGCGCCCGCGGCCGATGGGGCAAGTGTCGGGCGCCTTCCTCGTGGGCTACGGCACATTGCGGTTCATCGCCGAGTTCTTCCGGGAACCCGACAGCTTCCTGGGTTTGCAGGCACTCAACCTGTCGCGAGGACAGTGGCTGTGCGTGCCGATGGTGTTGGCAGGTGCCGCGCTGATGCTGTGGGCGGCACGACACAACAAGCATTGAGATGACACGGCTCGTCTTCCTGGATACCGAAACCACTGGCCTGTCGCACGAAAGCGGGGATCGCATCATCGAGATCGGCTGCCTCGAGATGGTCAACCGACGCCTCACCGGCCGCAGCAAGCATTTTTACGTGAACCCGCAGCGCCCCAACAGCGACGACGCACTCAAGGTGCATGGCTTGACCGACGAGTTCCTGGCCGACAAGCCGCTGTTCGCCGCGGTGGTCGACGAGTTGCTGGAGTTCTTGAGCGGCGCCGAGATCGTGATCCACAACGCGCCATTCGACGTGGGGTTCATGGATACCGAGCTGCAGCGCCTCGGGCGCGCGCCCTTTCTCAGCGGGGTCGCCAAAGTCACCGATTCGCTGACGATGGCGCGTGAGATGTACCCGGGAAAGGCCAATTCGCTCGACGCGCTGTGTCGGCGCCTCGAGGTCGACAACGCCCACCGTACGCTGCACGGCGCCTTGCTCGACGCCGGCTTGCTGGCCGAGGTGTACATCCGCTTGACGCGTGGCCAGGATTCGCTGGTGATCGACCTCGCGCAAGGCGCCGCCGGCAGCGCCCACACGGGTATTACGGTCGACCTCGCGACGTTCGACCTCACGGTGATCGAACCCACCGACGCCGAATTGGCCGCCCACGCTGCAGTGCTCGCCGACCTCGACAAGGCCAGCGGGGGACGCACGCTGTGGCGCGAGCGCATGGCATAATGCGCGCCGCTCGTCATAGGGCGGTTAGCTCAGCGGTAGAGCACTGCCTTCACACGGCAGGGGTCGCAGGTTCGAACCCTGCACCGCCCACCAGCCAATCCTTCCAAGAACACGCCTGCGGCCACGCGTCGTGTGCCGCGCATCGGTGGGGCGCGTTTTGAGGCATCGGATCGCCATCGCCCGCGCGCTGGGTTGGGCGCTGCTCGGCTTGATGATCGGCATCTCGGGCGCCTGGTGCGCCGCGGCGCTTGCGATCGCGGGCCCGCACAGCGACGCCGTACGCCACGGACTGGCCGCCGCAGCGGGTGCCGCCGCGTTGGCCGCGCTGATCGCGCTGGCGCTGCCGCGCTGGCGATGGCGTGTGCTCGGTGTGGCCCTGGTGGTGTTCGCGGCCGTGCTCGGCTGGTGGTTCAGCCTCGAGCCCTCGAACGATCGTGACTGGGTGGCTGAGAACGCGCGGCTGGCCTACGCCGCGATCGACGGCGACATCGTCACGGTGCACAACGTGCGCAACTTCTCCTATCGCAGCGAGACCGACTTCACGCCTGCCTACTACGACAAGCGGTTCGACCTGGGCCGTCTCGAAGGGGTGGATCTGGTGGCCAGCTACTGGATGGGCCCGGCGATCGCGCACATCTTCCTGAGCTTTGCCTTCGCCGGAGGCGACCATCTGGCGGTGTCGATCGAAACGCGCAAGGAGAAGGGCGAGGGCTACTCCACCGTCAACGGCTTCTTTCGCCAGTACGAGCTGTACTACGTGGTGGCCGACGAACGCGACGTGATCGGGCTGCGCACCAACTATCGCCAGGATCCGCCCGAGCAGGTTTATGTATTCAGGCTCAAGGGCAGCCAGCAAGGTGCGCGCCGCGTGTTTCTCGACTACATGAACTCGCTCAACGCGCTGAAGGCGCAACCTGAGTTCTACAACTCGCTGACCACCAACTGCACCACCACCATCTGGATGCATTCGCTGGTCAACCCGGGGCATGTGCCGTTCAACTGGAAGATCCTGGCCAGCGGCTATGTGCCCCAGTACCTGTACGAGCTGGGGCGGCTCGAGGGTGATGGCATATCTTTTGCTGAGTTGCAGCAGCGATCGCTGGTCAACGCCCGCGCGCGCCAGGCAGGCTCGGCAGCCGACTTCTCCAGCCGCATCCGGCTGGGCGCACCACGATAGCGGGCTTCATCCATAGGCAAGGGCAGGCAGCGCAAGCGCGAGGCACGACATGGCAAGGCAAGCATGGCTCGGCGTTTCCGCCTTCATGGCATCGATTCTGGCTGCCGGGGCCTTCCCGATCGCCGGTCTTGCGGCCTTACCTGATGAAGCGCCTGCACCGGCCACCGCCGGAAAACGACCCAAGATCTGCCTGGTGTTGTCGGGCGGCGGTGCGCGTGGTGCTGCGCACGTCGGCGTGATCAAGGTGCTCGAGGAATACCGCGTACCGATCGACTGCATCGCCGGCACCAGCATGGGCGCGTTGGTCGGCGGCGCCTACGCGTCGGGCATGAGCGTGGCGGACATGGAGAAGGTCAACGCCGGCATCTCCGTGGAGAAGCTGTTCAAGGAAAGGCCCCCGCGCCAGGAACAAGCGATGCGCCGCAAGGCCGACGACTATCGCAACTACGCCGGCCCGGAGATCGGCACCGGTTCGGGATCTGCCGTCCTGGGCAAGGGCGTGGTCACCGGCGTGCAGCTCGAGACCGTGCTGCGCGAGTTGTCGCGTGTGCAGGGGTACCACCGCTTCGATGACCTGCCGATTCCCTATCGCGCGGTCGCCACCGATCTGGTGACCGGCAAGGCCGTGGTCTTCAGCGAGGGCGAATTGGCCAACGTGATGCGCGCCAGCATGTCGGTGCCGGGTGCGGTGGCACCCGCCGAGTACGCCGGCAAGATCCTGGTCGACGGCATGCTCACCAGCAACCTGCCGGTCGACGCGGCGCGTGCGATGGGCGCCGACATCGTGATCGCGGTCAACGTCGGCACACCGCTGCTCAAGCGCGAGCAGCTCAACTCGATCGTTGGCGTGGCCGGCCAGATGCTCAGCATCCTGACCGAACAGAACGTGCAGGCGTCGCTGGCGTCGCTCAAGCCCACCGATCTGCTGATCTCACCTGAGCTCGGCGACTACTCGACGGGCGATTTCGACAACCTGCCCAAGATCACACCGCTGGGCGAAGAGGCGGCACGCAAGGTGGCCGACCGGCTGTCGCAGCTGTCGCTTCCGCCCGCCGAATATGCCGCGCTGCGTCAGCGCCAGCAGGTGGTGATGGCACCGGATCTCAGGCCGGTCGACGAGATCCGCTTCAACCCGCTCACCCATGTCAACCCCGAGGCTGCGACGGCGGTGATGCAAACGACCGTGGGCCAGCCGCTGGTGCAAAGCCAGCTCGACGCTGACATGCGACGCCTGTATGGCACCGGCGACTTCGAGCACGTGAACTACCGCATCATCGATGAGCCTGGCAACCGCGTGCTGGTGGTCGACGCAGTCGAGAAAGCCTGGGGTCCGAACTACCTGCGCTTTGGCATCGGTCTGTCCAGCGACTTCAACAGCGAAACCTACTTCACCGTGCTCGCCAGCCACCGCATGACCTGGCTGAACTCGCTGGGTGCGGAGTTGCGCACCGATTTGCAGCTCGGGTTCGAGAACAGTCTGCGCATGGAGTTCTACCAGCCGTTCGATGTCAAGCAGACCCTCTTCGTCGCGCCACGCGTGACGATCGCGGATGACCGGCTCAATCTCTACCGCGGCAACGACCGAGTCGCGATCTACAACGTCGGGTCGGGCATCGGCGGCATCGACCTGGGTGTCCACTTCGCCCAATACGGCGAGATGCGGGTCGGTGCCGAAGCCGGCAGGGTCATCCCCAAGGTCGACACCGGTTCTGTCATCCTGCAGTCGGGCATCCGATACGAAACGGGGGGAATCAGAACGCGCGTGCGCTTCGATCAGCTGGACAACGTGAACTTCCCGCGTCACGGTTGGGGCGCCGATCTGTCGTTGTACAACTCGATGACCAGCTTCGGCGCGACTGACGCCTATGACAAGTGGTATGCCTCAGGCGGCGCGGCCTACACGTATGGCGAGCACACGGTGCGTGTCAACCTAGTGGGTGGCGGTAGGCTCGGCTCCAACCCGTTGCCGGGGTACGACCAGTTTCAGTGGGGTGGCTTCCTCAAGCAATCGGGCTACGCCACCGGTCAGCTGGTGGGATCCAGTCTTCAGTTCGGGCAGGTGGTGTACTTTCACCGCCTCGTGCAAGGCGGACTCTTCGACGGCGCCTACGGTGGCGTGTCACTCGAAGCCGGGAAGTACGGCAGCCCTCTGGTGCCGGGCAATACGAGTGGTCCGCTGAAGTCGATGGCCCTGTTCGTCGGCACAGACAGTCCCGTCGGGCCGGCGTACTTCGGCTATGGGCGCGCTGCCGATGGGCAGGGGAGCTTCTACTTCTACCTCGGCCGGCCGCTGTGAGCACGACAAGCAGCGCGCGCCCGCGTGATGGAGATCCCGACGCCGCGCGGGACCGTCCACGGCCCAAACACCACGATGATTGGTACCGCAGCCGTCTTGCACCGCCCAGGCACGCGCCGCGCTTGGTGATCGACACCGATGCCGCCAACGAAATCGACGATCCGTTCGCGGTCGCCTGGGCGCTGCTCTCACCCCAGCAGATACAGGTGCTGGGCGTCTACGCCGCGCCGTTCTCTTTTGAGCACCGGCGGCGCGAGATGCTGCGCGCTCGCCAAGCGCGCAGTGAGCCGGCGGCGTCCCCGGCGGAAGACGTCGAGCTGCTGCGCCACCATGCGGCGCGCCTTGAGTACTTCGAGCGCAAGGGTTGGGACATCGAGCACGTGGACTGGCCGGTGTTCAACCCACCGGGCGACGGCATGGAGCGCAGCTTCGCCGAGATCCTCACCGTGTTTCGCGCGCTGCGCCTACCCAGCGACCGTTTGGCCTTTCGCGGCAGCACGGGCTACCTGGCAAGCGTAGAGGAGCCGTTGCAAAGCGACGCGGTGCACCACCTCATCGCCACCGCCCGCGCCAGCACGCCCGACGAGCCCCTCTACGTGGCGGCGATGGGTTGCGTCACCAACGTGGCCAGTGCGCTGCTGCTGGCGCCCGACATCGTCGAGCGCGTGGTCGTCATCTGGACCAGCGGCTTTCCGTCGCACGCGCCGCACATCAACTATGCATTCAACCTCGAGCAGGACATGCTGGCCTCGAAGGTGCTGCTCGACAGTGGCGTGCCGCTGGTCTATCTGCCGGGCTATCACGTCGGTGCGCAGCTGCGGCTGTCATTGCCGGACATCGAGCAGTACGTCAAGGGCCGCGGTGCCATCGGCGACCACCTGCACCACCTGTACACCCACAACCCGCTGTGGCAGCTGGCCGGCATCGAGAGCTTCTACGCGCACTCTTGGGTCATCTGGGACGTGATCACCATCGCCTGGCTGATCGATGCGCAGTGGGTGCCGAGCGAGCTGGTGCGCACGCCGCTGCTCGGCGCCGACCGGCGCTGGCGCCGTGGTGCGGGCCGGCATCTGATGCGCGAGGCGTACTCGGTGGCGCGCGACGCGATCTTCGGCGACTTCTTTCGCAAGCTGGAGCAGGCGCCGACGTAGAGCATTCGCGCTACGTCGGCGGCGCCCATCGCCGCTCGAGCGCGGCGAGCTCCTCGACGATGCGCTCGACCACCGGCGCCGACAGGTAGCAGTCGACGCGGTCGCGCACGTGCGCGATCAGCGCCGCCTCGCTGTGACGGTGCGACCAGTCTTCACCATCGCTGGTGTCGCCGCTGACTTCGCGTGGTGACAGCACCCGCCACTTGGCGCACCAGGTCACCGACCACAACCACATCGCGGCGCGCAACGGAACCCACCATGTGGCGGCAGCCGCCGCATCGTCGACCTGCGCTTGCCATGCGGCATAGGTGTCCAACACCTGGGCAAGCGTCAGTTCGGCGTGCACGTCCAAGTCCCAGGTGGTCGAGGTGTACAGCGTGGCGTGCGCCAGATCGAGCGGCGGGTAGCTGTAGCGGGCCTTCTCCAGGTCCACCAGCACGGCCGTGCCGTCGTCGCGGATCATGAAGTTGCCGGGGTGCGCATCGAATGCGATCAGGCGGCGCTGCGGGCGCGCGCGGGCCCTGCAGCGCCGCTGCAAGGCCGCGCGATGGGTCTCGACGCGCGCACGCGCGGCCGGGGCGAGGCCCGCCGCGTCGAGGTGGACCGCCTGCTGTTCGATCTCCCGCCACAACGCCAGCAACGGATCACGGTCGTCGCGCAGCGGCGCGCGCCGCGCCGGTGCCGGCAGCGGCGCGGCATGGATCGCGGCCAACGCGCGCGCGATGGCCGGCAGGTCATCAGGCAGGCGCGCCGCGCGGCCGACGATCTCTTGCACCAGCAGACCGCCGCGCGGCAACGCGGCGCCGGGCGGCAGCAGGCCGAACAGCGTCGGTGCCGCGCCGGTGGCCCCCGCACGCCGATAACACGCCGCCTGGTAGTCGAGGTTGTCCTGCGCCGCCAGACCCATCTGGCTTTGTTTGGGCAGGCGCGCGATCACGCCCGAGCCGACGATGCGCACGTGATGGTGCGCCAGCCCCTTGTCGGCCATGGGCTCCAGCGATGCCTCGGCCAGAGGCGACTTTGCCGCACGCAGCGCCGCGCGCAAGCCGTCGAGCAAGCCTGCTTTGTCCGCAGATGCGGCACTCATGGTTCGCCCAGCATGACCACGGGCCCGCCGGCGGCGCGCGCATCCTGCTCGTCGTGCGTCACCAGCAGCACCGGCAGCGCGCGCTCGCGCGCATGGTCGAACACGAACGCCCGAAAGTCGTTGCGCAGCCGTGCGTCGAGCTTGTTGAACGGTTCGTCGAGCAGCAGCACACGCGGCCACGCGAGCAGTGTGCGCATCAGCGCCACCCGCGCGCGCTGCCCGCCCGACAGCGTGGCCGGGTCGCGGTCTTGTAGCCCGGCCAGGCCCGCCTCGGCGAGCGCCGCTCCGATCTGCGCATCGCGCGCACCGCGCCCGCGTACATCGGCCGGCAGCGCGAAGGCCAGATTGGCGCCCACCGACATGTGCGGAAACAGCAAATCGTCCTGGAACAGGATGCCCACGCCGCGCCGCTCGGGCGCGAGGCGCGTGATGTCGACGTCGCCGATGCATACCCGGCCACTGGCTTCAAACGCCGGAGCCAGCGTGCCCGATAGATACGCGAGCAAGGTCGACTTGCCGCTGCCGCTGGCGCCCATCACGGTGAGGCACTCGCCCGGCGCCACCTGCAGATCGAGCCCATCGATCAGCGTGCGCGCGGCC
>JBIODO010000173.1:0-8432 GCA_044445225.1 Burkholderiales bacterium | reverse complement strand
TCACCAAGTCGGGCGGTGCTTGGGCGCACCACCGGCATGGCCACGTCGACCGCCGGATCACCTTGCTGCTGCTGGCGGGCAGCGTACCTGCGTCCATCGCCACCGTTGCTTGGATGCACTGGTCCGGCGTCACGCGCAGCGGCATGGCCGCCCTGACGTGGTCGCTGGGCATCGCGCTGCTGCTGACCGCGGTGACGGTGGCCTACCGCAAGGCGTGGCACGCGGTGGGTATGCGGCTCGAGCGCTGGTTGCCTGAGCGACGCAAAGCCATCGCCACCGTGTTGTGCGGTCTCGCGCTGGGCGTGCTGGTTTCGCTCAGTTCGATCGGCGCCGGCGCCATCGGCGCCACGTTGATCCTCCTTCTGTACCCGCGGCTGCCCGCGCAGCGCCTGGTGGGCACCGACATCGCGCACGCCGTGCCGCTCACGCTGGTGGCAGGCATCGGCCACGCGAGCCTGGGCCACGTGGACTGGCAGCTGCTGGTGTCGCTGCTGATCGGCTCACTGCCGGGCATCTGGATCGGCGCTCATTTGACCAAGGCTTTTCCGGAGCGACTGGTGCGCGCGCTGCTGTGCGTGGCGCTCGTGACGGCGGGCCTGAAGGTGATGGCTTGACATGTATTCCTACACCGACTTCGATCGCCAGTTCGTGAAGGCCCGCGCGGCTCAGTTTCGCGACCAGTTGCGGCGGCATCTGGACGGGGCGCTGGGCGAAGAGGAGTTTCGCGCGCTGCGTCTGCAAAACGGCTGGTACGTGCAGCGCCACGCGCCGATGCTGCGCATCGCGGTGCCGTACGGCGAACTGTCGAGCCGCCAGCTCAGGCAGCTGGCACTGATCGCGCGCCGCTTCGACCGAGGCTACGGCCACTTCACCACGCGGCAGAACCTGCAGTTCAACTGGATCCCGCTGCCTCAGGCTGCCGACGTGATGGACCTGCTGGCCGAGGTTGACATGCACGGCATCCAGACCAGTGGCAACTGCGTGCGCAACATCACCAGCGACGCGTGGGCCGGCATCGCACCCGACGAGGTGGTCGACCCGCGGCCCTATTGCGAGATCCTGCGGCAATGGAGCACGCTGCATCCGGAGTTCGCGTTCCTGCCGCGCAAGTTCAAGATCGCCGTCATCGGGGCCGCTGAAGATCGCGCCGCGATCGGCTGGCATGACATTGGCCTGCACCTGCTGAAAAACAGCGCCGGCGAGGTCGGCTTCAAAGTGCTGGTGGGCGGCGGCATGGGACGCACACCGGTCATCGGCACGGTGGTGTCGCAGTTCGTGCCGTGGCGGGAGATCCTTGTCTTCGTCGAGGCGATCTTGCGCGTGTACAACCGCTATGGCCGCCGCGACAACATGTACAAGGCGCGCATCAAGATCCTGGTGAAGGCCGAGGGCGAGCGCTTCGTCGAGGCGGTGCAGCGCGAGTTTCGAACCATCCTCGAGCACGATGCCGGCGGGCGCGAGCACCTGATCCCGCAGTCCGAGTGGGATCGCGTGGCGGGCCACTTCGAGATTCCGCCGGGTGTGCAGGCGCATGCGGCGCAGGCGAACGACGCTGACCTCGCCGATGGGGACACGCCGCTCGCGTATCAACGCTGGCTCGAGCGCAACGTGCATGCGCATCGCCTGAACGGTCATCGCGCAGTCACGCTCTCGCTCAAGCGTGCGGGGCAGGCACCGGGCGACGCCACCGCCGATCAGATGGACCTGGCGGCGCAGCTGGCCGAGCGCTTCAGCCACGGCGAATTGCGTGTCACGCACGACCAGAACCTGTTGCTGCCGTGGGTGCGCGCGAGCGACCTGCGCGCGCTGTGGGAAGCCGCCCGCCAAGCCAGCTTCGCCACGCCGAACATCGGCCTGCTGACCGACATGATCGCCTGCCCCGGCGGCGACTTCTGTGGCCTGGCCAACGCGCGCTCGATCCCGATCGCCGCCGCCATCCAGGAGCGCTTCGACGACCTCGACGTGCTGTACGACATCGGCGACATCGATCTGCACATCAGCGGCTGCATCAACTCGTGCGGGCACCATCACAGCGGCCACATCGGCATCCTCGGCGTCGACAAGGACGGCGCCGAGTGGTACCAGGTGACGGTGGGCGGCTCCGACGGCTCCACGCTGTCGGGCGCTGCGGTGCCGGGCAAAGTGATCGGCCCGTCGTTCGCGGCCGACGAGGTGCCCGACGTCATCGAGGCGTTGATCGACACCTATCGCAGCAGCCGGGTGGCGCCCGAGCGTTTCATCGATACCGCGCGGCGCGTTGGCGTGCCGGCCTTTCGCGCTGCCGCGGACGCCGTGCGCCGCGCCACCGCACACGCCGAGACCGTGGCATGAGCACGCGCGCCGTCATGCAATTCGTCGACGCCGCACAGGATCCCTGGCAAGCGCCGTCCGCCGCTGAAGCCGCGCCGTTTGCCCACGCGCTGCTCTCGCTCGATCAGTGGTCGACACTGCGCAACCAGTGGCCGGCGTCACTGCCCGTGGGGGTGGTCATCGCCAACGCGGTCGACGTCGAAATCCTGGCAGCCGACCTGCCACGCTGGTCGCTGGTGGCGCTGCAGTTCCCCAAATGGACCGACGGCCGCGCCTACAGCCAGGCTCGATTGTTGCGCGCACGCTTGCGCTACGCGGGTGAGGTGCGCGCCATCGGTGAGGTGCTGGTCGACATGCTGCCTCTGCTGCAGCGAAGCGGCTTCGACGCCGCGTTGCTGCGCACGGACCAAGATGTGGAAGCGGCGCGGCGCGCGTTGCGTTACTTTGCCGGCCACTATCAGGGCGACTTGGTGCAATCGCGGCCGCTGTTTGCCCGCATCGAGGCATGAGCGCGATGTCCAGCGCCGTTGCGCTCTATGCACGCGAAACGCCCGGCTTCGCCGATCGCGTGTCTCATGCCGCCGCGCTGCTGCGATCCGCGGCCGCGCAGCACTCGGGCCGCATCGTGCTGGCCTCCAGTCTCGGCGCCGAGGACATGGTGATCACCGACCTCATCGCACGCGAGCGGCTGGACATCGCGGTGGCCACGCTTCAGACCGGCAAGCTGCACGCGCAGACGCTGGCGCTGGTGCAACGCGCCGAACGGCACTACGCGCTGCGCATCGAGCTGCACGAGCCCCGTGCAGAGGCCGTGGTGCATTTCGTGCAGCGTCACGGCGACGACGCCATGTACCGCTCGGTCGAGTTGCGCAAGGCCTGCTGCGCACTGCGCAAGCTCGAGCCTTTGGAGCGCATGCTGGCGGGCCGCACCGCGTGGGTCACCGGCTTGCGGCGCGAGCAGTCCGGAGCGCGTGCGGCGGTGCCGTTCAGCGAAATCGACGAACACCATCGCACCAAGCTCAGCCCTCTGGCCGATTGGACCTGGAACGACGTGTGGCACTACATCGCCACGCGCCAGGTGCCCTACAACCCATTGCACGACGAGTTCATGCCGAGCATCGGCTGCGAGCCGTGCACGCGCGCCATTGCGGTGGGTGAAGACTTCCGTTCCGGCCGGTGGTGGTGGGAGCAAGACGATGCCAAGGAGTGTGGGCTCCATTTGAGCTCGCCCGTGGGCAACGTCACGGCGCTACCGCGCAACACCCACTCCAACACACAGAAAGCTCCCGCATGAACGCGCCCGTGCAGCTCGACAGGCTGCTGCCGCAGATGGACCACAGCCACCTCGACTGGCTGGAGGAAGAAGCGATCTTCATCCTGCGCGAGGTGGCCGCGACTTTCGAGCGCCCCGCGCTGCTGTTTTCGGGTGGCAAGGATTCGTGTGTGGTGTTGCGGCTGGCCGAAAAGGCCTTCAAGCGCTCTCAGGCAAATGGCCATTTTTCAGGCCGGCTGCCCTTCCCGCTGCTGCATGTGGACACCGGCCACAACTTTCCCGAAGTGATCCGGTTCCGAGACCAGCGTGTCGCCGAAATGGGCGAGCGCCTGGTGGTCGGCCACCTCGAAGACTCGATCGCGCGCGGCACCGTTCGGCTGGCCGACCCGCTGGAATCGCGCAATGGCCACCAGAGCGTCACGCTGCTCGAAGCCATCGAAGAACACCGCTTCGATGGCCTGATCGGCGGCGCGCGGCGCGACGAAGAGAAGGCGCGCGCCAAGGAGCGCATCTTCAGTCACCGCGACAGCTTCGGCCAATGGCAGCCCAAGGAGCAGCGCCCGGAGCTGTGGACGCTGTTCAACACGCGCATCCGCCCAGGCGAGCATTTCCGCGCCTTCCCGATCAGCAACTGGACCGAGCTCGACGTGTGGCTGTACATCGCGCGCGAGCAGATTCCGCTGCCCGCGATGTACTACGCGCACCAGCGCGACGTCGTGCGCCGCCGCGGCCTGCTGGTGCCGGTAACCGAGGTGACGCCACCGCATGCTGGCGAGGCCGTCGAGCGCCTGCAGGTGCGCTTTCGCACCGTGGGCGACATGACCTGCACCTGCCCGGTCGAGAGCCCGGCCGCCAACGCCGCCGAAGTGGTGGCAGAGACGCTCACCGTCACCATCAGCGAGCGCGGCGCCACGCGCATGGACGATCGCACGTCGGATGCTTCGATGGAGCGGCGCAAGAAGGAAGGGTATTTCTGATGTCTGCCGTGCTCGACCACCAACTGCAGGTGCTGCCGGCCGACGCCGCGCCGCCCAGGGCCGATCACCGCGCGCTGCGCTTCCTCACCGCCGGCAGCGTCGACGACGGCAAGAGCACGCTGATCGGCCGCTTGCTATTCGACAGCCGCGCGATCCTCGCCGACCAGCTCGACACGCTGAACGCCAGGGCCGCGGGCGAGCCGATCGACCTGTCGCTGCTCACCGACGGCCTGGAGGCCGAGCGCGAACAGGGCATCACGATCGACGTGGCGTTCCGCTACTTCGCGACCCCGCAGCGCAAGTTCATCATCGCCGATGCGCCCGGGCACGAGCAGTACACGCGCAACATGGTCACCGCCGCCGCGGGCAGCGATGCCGCGGTGGTGCTGGTGGACCTCACCAAGATCGATTGGCGGGCCCGTGGGGTCGAGTTGCTGCCGCAGACGCGGCGGCACGCGTTGTTGGCACAGCTCTTGCGAGTTCCAAGCATCGTGTTTGCAGTCAACAAGATCGATGCCGTCGACGACCCCGGTACCGCGTACCGGGCCGTTCGCGGCGCGCTGGAGCGTTTCGCGCATGACGCTGGCATCCACGTGGCCGGCATCGTGCCGGTGTCGGCGCTGCGCGGCGACAACGTGACGCAGCCGCTGCGGGCGCCGTGGTTCAACGGCCCCAGCCTGCTCGAGTTGCTGGAGCAGTTGCCGACCACGCAAGAAAGCGCCGACGGGCCGCTGGCCCTGCCGGTGCAATACGTCGCTCGCGATGGCGATGGCATCGGGCACCAGGCGCGCACGCTGTGGGGCCGCATCGCGCGCGGCCGGGTGCGCGCCGGCGACGCGGTGCAGTTGCTGCCCGGCGGCCACACCGCACGCGTGCATGCCGTGCTGCGTGCCGGGCAATCCGTGCCGTCGGCGGGCGCCGGCGAGTCGGCCGGCCTCGTGCTCGACCGCCAGCTCGATGTCTCGCGCGGCGACTGGATCGCCGCACCGGGCTCGTTGAGCGCAAGCCGCACCTTCGAGGCCACGCTCGCCTGGCTCGACACCGAGCCCGCACAAATCGGCCGCCGCTACTGGGTGCGCCACGGCAACCGCTGGGTGCAGGCGCGCATCAGTGCCATCGAGCACCGGCTCGACATCCACACCATGCAACCCACCGACGCGCACCAGCTTGCGGTCAATGACATCGGCCGGGTCACCGTCGAGCTGCAGCAGCCGTTGCCGCTCGAGCCCTACGCGAGCAATCGCGTGGGTGGTGCGCTGATCGTGGTCGATCCGGC
Source organism: Burkholderiales bacterium (assembly GCA_044445225.1). GTDB lineage: Bacteria > Pseudomonadota > Gammaproteobacteria > Burkholderiales > Burkholderiaceae_C > JAEUPI01. The sequence goes on along the minus strand of JBIODO010000173.1, from coordinate 2,596 downwards.
CAGCCATCGCACCAGCGGCGCGCTGCTGGTGCGCGGTGTGAGGCCCGCGGCCTGACCGAGTCGCGCGCATCGCATGCCCGTCGAACCCGTGATCTTCGTCGGCGCCGGCCCCGGTGCCGCGGAGTACATCACCGTGCGCGGCGCGCGTTGCCTGGCGCAGGCCCACGTGGTGTTGCACGACGCGTTGACCGACCCTGCGTTGCGCCAGTGGGCGCCCGGCGCGCAATGGATCCACGTCGGCAAGCGCGGCTACCGCGACTCCACCGTGCAGACCGAGATCAATGCCTTGATGATCAAGCACGCGTTGGCCGGCGCGCGCGTCGTGCGCCTGAAGGGCGGTGACCCGAGCGTGTTCGGCCGCCTCGAGGAAGAACTGCAAGCGCTGCATGCCGCGGGCATCGCCACCGAGGTCGTGCCGGGCATCACCGCTGCGTTGGCGGCGGCGGCTGCGACACAACGCCCGCTCACGCGTCGCGGCAGCGGCCGCAGCGTGAGTTTCGCCACCGCGGTCACGCAGTCGGGTGATTTGAACGCCGGCCGGCGTGCCGACACCGAAGTGTTCTACATGGCCGGGGCGCGCCTGGGCGAGTTGTCGCGCCGCCTGCAGGCCGCGGGCTGGCCGGCCGACGCGCCGGTGCACGTGGTGTCGCGCGTGTTGTGGCCCGATCAGATCGCCAGCGACCACCTGTTGAGCGAATTGGCAACCGCCGCCGTGCTGCACACCGGCCGGCCAGCGGTCGTCACGGTGGGCGTGGGTGCGACGCCGGTTGCGTCCAATCCCTTGCGGGTTGAACGCCATCAACCGCCGGTACCCAGCCGCGAGCCTTAAAATCGCTCGTTTCCGCGCAGCGCCCGGCCACAACCGTGATGCAGCGGGCGACCCTCTCCACAACGATCCCAGCATCCGCCATGACCCACGTCGTCGTCGAATCGTGCATCCGCTGCAAGTACACCGATTGTGTGGACGTGTGCCCGGTCGATTGTTTCCGCGAAGGCCCGAATTTCCTCACCATCGACCCCGACGAATGCATCGACTGCGCGGTGTGCATTCCCGAGTGCCCGGTGAACGCGATCCTGCCGGAAGAAGACGTGCCGCAGGAGCAGCAGCACTTCATTCAGCTCAACGCCGAGTTGGCCAAGAAGTGGCCCAGCATCACCAAGCGCAAGGCGGCGCCGGCCGACGCCGACGAGTGGAAAGACCGCAAGGACAAGCTGTCGCAGTTGATCCGCTAGCGCCGGCACTGCAGCGTGCGCGACATCCCCATGGATCAAAAGGCCGACAGCCCGACAGTGCAGCCCGAGAGCCCGCCCGGTGGCGTGATCGAAACCGATGCCGTGATCGTCGGCGCCGGCCCGGTGGGCCTCTTTCAGGTGTTCGAACTCGGCCTGCTCGAGATCAAGGCCCATGTCATCGACTCGCTGGCGCACGCCGGCGGCCAATGCATCGAGCTGTACCCCGACAAGCCCATCTACGACATCCCCGCGGTGCCGGTGTGCACGGGCCGCGAGTTGACCGAGAGCCTGCTCAAGCAGATCGCGCCGTTCAAGGCCACCTTCCACCTCGGCCAGGAGGTGGGCCTCGTGCATAAGCGCGACGACGGGCGCTTCGATGTGCAGACCAGCCGCGGCACGCGCCTGATCGCCAAGACCTTGTTCATCGCCGGCGGCGTCGGCTCGTTCCAGCCGCGCACGCTGAAGGTCGAAGGCATCGAGCGGCATCGCGATTCGCAACTGCACTACCGCGTGCGCGACCCGGCGTTGTTCGCGGACAAGAACATCGTCATCGTCGGTGGCGGCGATTCGGCGCTCGACTGGGCCCTCAACTTCGCGGGTGACGGACCCAGCAGAGCCAATGTGACGCTGGTGCATCGGCGCGACGGCTTTCGCGCGGCACCCGCCAACGTGGCGCGCATGCACGAGTGGTGCGCAGCCGGGAAGATGCAGTTCATGGTCGGTGAGATCAGCGCCTTCGACGAAGCCAACGGCCGGCTCTCGGCGGTGACGGTCAGCAGCGCCGGAGCGCCGGTGGGTACGGTGCCCTGTGATGCCGTGCTGGTGTTCTTCGGCCTGAGTCCGCGGCTGGGCCCGATTGCCAACTGGGGGCTGACCATCGAGCGCCGGCAGATCGCCGTGGACACCGAGCGCTTCGAGACCAACGTGAAGGGCATCTTCGCGGTCGGCGACGTCAACACGTACCCGGGCAAGAAGAAGCTGATCCTGTCGGGCTTTCACGAGTGTGCGCTGGCCGCATTCGCCGCCGCAACCTACGTGTTCCCCGACAAGCGCATCGCGCTGCAGTACACCACAACCAGCCCCAAGCTGCACAAGGTGCTCGGCGTGGAGACACCGGTGTTCGATTGATCGCCGCGCGCGCAGCACTGCTCTGACATCGGGCCCGCAGCTGCGGGCCTTGTTGTTTGTCGCGCATAATCGCGCCGCTGCGCGCTGATGCGCGCGGCATTCGCTAGGGGTGCTGGGCTCTTCGGGGTCCGGCTGAGAAAGTCCCTTTGAACCTGAATGAGGTAATCCTCGCGCAGGGAAGCACTCTGATGCAGAGCTCCAGCTCGCGTTCCGGTTTGCCGACCTGCCATCGAAC